>JAFZRW010000084.1 GCA_017619685.1 Schwartzia sp. (in: firmicutes) | reverse complement strand
TTCGTCCCTAGTCATCGGGCGCAGCGTCGTTTCCCTGGTGGCAATGGCGACGAACGAAAGCTCCGGCGCGTCGATCTCCTTTGGGATCCCGCACAGGAAGTCTCCTGTCTTTTCCTCGCAGAGGAATACGCGGCGGATCGATTTGTAGACGACATAAATCTCAACCTCGCCGGAAATGATTTCCAGCAGGTTGTGATCGTCCTTCAATTCGATCCATTCACCGATTTTCACGTTCAGCGTCGTCATTGTTAAAAACCTTTCGCCATATTATAAAAACAGACTGGGTAATGGACTATGCGCAGGATAAATTTTCTCAGGCAAGGCGGAGAAGCGAGGCGTAGTGGTGCTACGCCGAACGACGACAACGATGCCTGAGGAAATTTAGACAAGCAGAGTCAATAGCTCTGGATCAGCTTCTTGTAGTACCCTTCTTCTTCCATCAGCGTCTCGTGGGTGCCGCGCTGCACGACGCGGCCTTTTTGCAGCACGATGATCTCGTCGCAGTCGCGGATCGTCGAGAGCCGGTGGGCGACGATGAAGCAGGCGCAGCCGCGGCGCCGCACGTTCTTCATGATCTCCTGCTCCGTGACCGGATCGAGGGCACTGGTGGCTTCGTCGAGGATCAGGAGCGAAGGGTTTGCCGCCAAGGCTCTCGCGATCTCCATGCGCTGACGCTGGCCGCCGGACAGGTTGTAGCCGCCCTCGTCCAGCATTGCGTCATAGCCGCCGCGCATCAGCGAGATGTCCTCGTGGATCAGCGCGTCCTTTGCCGCCTGTATGATGTCTTTTCGCGGCACGTTCGGGTTGAACAGCGCGATGTTTTCCGCGACCGTGCCTTCCAGCAGGAAGATTTCCTGCTCGACGACCGCCACGGACTGTGCGAAGACCTCACGGGGCACGTCCTTCGACGAAACGCCGTCGAAGAGGATTTCCCCGGACCACGGCTGATAAAGGCCGGACACCAGTTTCGCCAGCGTCGACTTGCCGCTACCGCTCTTGCCGACGATAGCGACGCGCCGTCCCGGCTCCAGCTTCAGGTTCAGCTTCTTGATCAGCGTCGGGAGCGTATGGGAATAGCCGAAGTTTACCTGTTTCAGTTCCAGCCGTCCCGAGAGTTTTGGCGGCAGATTTTTCATTGACTCGGTCGTCAGTTCCTTTTCCTCGTCCAGCGGGTAGCGGTAGACGTCGTTGATCTTCATCAGCTGTGAACTGGTCTGTTGGATATCCTGCGACATGGACGTGATGCGCCCGATCGGTGCCTGGAAGTTTTGCATCAGGCTCTGGAATGCGACGAAGATACCGACGGACATCAGGCCGTCCATGATCGAGAAGCCGCCCTCCGACATGACGATCGCTCCGTTGACGCCGCTGAGAGCCGCCGGCACGAAGTTGATGAACTGGCTGTAATATTCCTGCTTCTGCGCCATCGTCAGGAAGCGTGCGTTGGCGTCGGACCATTTGACGAAGAAATCGTCTTCGTTGCCGTTCGCCTTCAGCGTTTCGATGCTGGAGATGCCCGACACGCTGATGCCGTAAAGCTTGCCCTGCTCCTGCGTGAGCTTCATGCGTTGCTCTTTCAGCCATTGGTAGCTGGCGTAGGTCACGAAGATGTTCAGGGCCGTGAAGACGACGCCGATGATTGTCAGCTTCACGTTGTAGAGCACGAGCAGGAACAGGTAGAAGAGGGCGATGCCGATGTCGAGCACGGTCATCGCCAGCTTGCCTGTGACGAAATTCGCGATGGCCTCGTGGAACTGTACGCGGGATGCGATCTCGCCCGAATAGCGCGTCTGGAAGAACGCGATCGGTAGTTTCAGCACATAGGAAAGGAACGACGAGGCGTCCTGGATCGTCATTTGCCCCTGCCATCGGAGCAGGCACCAGGCGCGAAGGAAATTCAGCGTCAATGTCATCACGAGGGCGATGAACAGCGCCAGCAGTACGTCGAAGAGCCAAAATCGATGCTTATAGGTCAGCACGTCGTCGAGGAAAGTCTGGGAGATGAGCGGCACGCCGAGATTGACGAGGGTGAGGCAAAGCCCGACGCCGAGAATGAAGGCGAGGGTGCGTCGATCCTCCAAGATGCCGGAGAACAGCGTTTTCCAAACGCTTTCCTGCTCGCCGTCCTGCACGAAGCCTTCGTCGGGACGCAGGATCAGCGTGATGCCGGTGAAGCTGCCCTCAAATTCTTCCCATGAGACGCTCCGATGGCCGACTGCCGGATCGTTCAGATAGACCTCGCCGGTCTTCTCGTCGTACCCCTCGAACACGAGGAAATGGTGGAACTCCCAATGGATGATGAAGGGGGGGATTTGCTTTTTCAGCTCTTCCGGCGCATAGGAAAAGCCCTCCGCTTTCATGCCGAGGGTTTCCGCCGCCGCCAGCACGTTGCTCGCGTTGCTGCCGTTGCGGCTGACGCCGCAAAGCTCCCGAAGCTGCTCCAGCGGCATATATTTCTTGTAATAGCCGAGAATGATGCCGAGAGACGCCGCTCCGCATTCCGCCGCCTCCATCTGGAGCATGACGGGCGTTTTCTTTCGATTCTTTCCATGAATGAAGGAATCGAAATCCGGCAGCCGATCCCAAAGCGATTTCGTCTGCTTATTCATCTTAGTCCGTCCTCAGCCACTGCCCCATCTTGTCGAAAGCGTACGCCGCCGGGGATTTTCGGTCGACGATGGCCGTGGCAGTGCAGGTCATGCCCTCCTGGATCGTCTCGTCAGGACCGAGAAGCGTCGTCCAGAGGTAGCCGGATTTCGTATCGTTGTCCCGGGTCAGTTCGACGCGGACTTCCATGATCGTGCCGCCGCATTTCTGAACGACCCAGTTCGCGAATTCCCTGTTTCCGGTCCAGTATGCGATGCGGTCGCTGGTCACGGGGTACGGGGAAAGATCCAGGACCGTTCCGACCAACGAACCATACAGGGAAGAGTCAATCGCGCCGGGGGAGACCTGGATCGTCGATCCGGGTTTCAATTTATTGCCCACCAGCGCGGGCACGAAAACAACGCCGATCAAATCTTGCGATTCCTTCACATCCACGTCATAAATCGACGCGCCCGCCTGTATAATCTCCCCTTCGCGGATGCGCTGCGACACGATTTTTCCGTCGTAGGGGCTGACGACCTGCGCCTGATGGTGGTATTCTTCCTTCGCAGAGGCGAGCTGTGCCGTGCGCGCCCGCATATCCTCGTAGCTGGTGGCGGTGTGCGCCTGCTCGGCGTTCAGGTAGACTTGCTGCTCCAGCTGCGTCTGCTCGATAACAGCCACTACGTCGCCCTTCTTCACATTTTCCCCGGGGCGGACCTTCATTTCCAAAATGCGGCCGCCACTGGTGGGCGCGATATTCACTACACCGCTGTCGTCGGTGATAACGCCGTAGCCCGTCACCTGCTCCGCCATCACGCCGAAAAAGGCCCAGACGAGTACCGAGAACAGCGATATGCCCACCGCCGCCAGCGCAATCCAGCCCGTGGAGTTGGTAATGGAAAAGACTGTGCCGGCTTTTTCCGGACGCTTCAGTTTGTCCAGCGCTTTTTGCTGGAAAATCTGGCTAGAACTCATATTCTTTGGCCCCCACTTTCATGCCTTCGGAATAGACCGACGGTTCGGCCACCACAACGGACTCCCCCTGGGAAAGGCCGGAGACGATCTCGGTCAGGGCGTCCCCTTCGATGCCGCAGGTCACTGTGCGCCGCGCGAGACGCGAATCTC
The DNA here is from genome assembly GCA_017619685.1 of Schwartzia sp. (in: firmicutes). Classification (GTDB taxonomy): domain Bacteria; phylum Bacillota; class Negativicutes; order Selenomonadales; family Selenomonadaceae; genus RUG12372. Next base: position 13,713 of record JAFZRW010000084.1, on the reverse strand, counting down.
CGTCCAGCGTGAAGACGAAGGAAACTCCCTGCGCGTCCCGATGTATGGCACGGCTCGGAACAGCCAGCACTCGGACGGTATTTTGCGACATGATCTTTACATCGTCGTAATAGGTCGGTTCCAAGATACCGGTGGGATTCTCCACCCGCCATGTGATTTCGTGGAAATCGGTCTCGGAGTTCACGTCCGGAATAGTCCTCGCCACGGACAAAAGGAATTGGTTGAGTTTCACTGTCGTCGTCCGGGGCATGATGTTGCTGATCGGGTAAGCCTTGTGTACCAGCCGATGGGGCTGGACTTCCAAAATGAAGCGGTCGCCGACAGACATTATCTGCTTGAGCTGGTCATGGGACAGCACGGAACGCGCAGTCAGCTCCCGGAGATCCGCCATCATGAAAAGGGCTTCGCCGGCCCGGACGTATTTGCCCGCCTCGCGGTAAACTTGGACAATGTTCGCGGAGCGCGGGGCGGAGATAATCATCTTGCCCTGCTCGGAGCGAACGAGATCGCGCTGGGCCATACGGCTCTCCATCTGAGCCCGGGCAGCGTCACGCTGCGATACGGCGCTGTCGTATTCCTGCACGGAGATGGCGTTATGCTCGACAAGATATTGATAGCGGTTCACCGTTTGCTCCGCGTTGATGAACTGCGCCCTCGCCGCCTCGATGTCCGCTTCCGCCGAGGCGATTTGCGCCAAGAGATCGTTGTTTTTCATGGTGGCCAGAAGGTCGCCCTCCGTCACCCACTGGCTTTTCACGACGTGGACGTCCTCCAGCACGCCTTCGTACTGGGCTGTGACGTCTACCGTCCAAGACGCGCGAGCCGTGACGTCCACGCCCTGAATCGTCGCGTGAATGTCCCGGTAATCGGCGTGCGCCACAGGCAATACCGTATATTGCGCCGCTGCCATCTTGTCGATATGGCGGCGGCTGGCGTCGTTGATGTAAACACCGTAGCCTACTACGAAGACGACGATGCAGATGACGCCGACAATAGCCATTTTCAAATATCTTTGCGCGTCCACGGATTCGCCTCCCGGTCATACAAAAACTTATCTAAGAATTATTCGCCGAAAGCCCGCCGTATTCCTTCCAGGCGAAAAAAAAACATAAAAAGAGCGGAAATAACGCACAGTTATTTCCGCTCTTCTCGTCAGGAAAACAAATCAAACAAGAACTGCTACGGCGACGGCCACGACGCCGACTTCCGCTTCAAATTCCAACGTGGTGGTTGTGGAGGCGGTTTGGACTTCGACGACGGTGGTCGCGACCTCGCCGGTCTGCACGACGTTCGTCGCCGTCGCTACGCTGTCGCCGCCCGCGACCATTTTCAGCTCGGCTGCGGACAGGGATTTCGGCGACGCCGGAAGGATCAGGTACCGCATATCGTCGGTGTTCTGGATGATGCGGACTTCCGTATTCTCCGGGATGATGACGTCGCTTTGCTCGATGCGGTTCATCAGGCTCTTGGCAATCGACTGCACCGCGTCCTTCGCGCCCTCATGGGGAATCACGAGATACTTGACCAGCTTTGGCTGCTCGATGACTTTGTAGGTCACGCCTTCCTCGACGACAAAACCCGCTTCGGCGAGTACGCCTTCCGGGTCTTCGAGGAAGCGCTTCTTGTACGCCTCGTCCTCCCAGCACTTCGCGACGACCTCGCCGTACTTGACGGCATTCTGTTTCTTGTCTGCCATGGGTTACCATCCTTTCTTTCTTGCAATTGATGTATAACGATTTCTCGCAATTTATATTATAAAGGCTGACGAAAAAACGCACAAGCCTTTATGTCGGTCGGTTTGCTTTCGTCAAATCAGGACGACGACAGTGGTCGCGACGACGCCGGGCATGACAGTGATTTCTGGGGTAGTGGTCACGGTGACGTCGCTGACTGTAACGACTTCTCCCACAGTGACCAAAGTCACATTGGTTCCCTCCACCACATTTGCCGCCACCGCTGCACTGTTGCCGCCGGCCGCCAGGGCAAGCTCGTTTTTCGTCAGGGTCTTCGGCGACGCAGGGAGAACCAGGAATCGAGTATCCTCGGTGTTTTGGATGATACGAACCTCCGCGCCTTCGGGGATGATAACGTCTTTCTGCTCCGCTTCGTTAAGCAGCTTCTTGGCTATGGTCTGCACGGAATCTCTCGTGCCCTCATGGGGCAACACAAGATACTTGACGAGCTTTGGCTGCTCGATGACTTTGTAGGTCACGCCTTCCTCGCAGACGAAGCCCGCCTCGGTCAGGACGCTTTCCGGATCCTCGATGAAACGCTTCTTGTACATCTCGTCTTCCCAGCACTTTGCAATGACTTCCCCGTATTTCACGGGATTCTGCTTTTTGTCTGCCATGAGTTACCATCCTTTCTTTTTTCGGATACTTCTATCATAATGGCTCGAAATTTCTTTCGCAAGCCCTTATGGAAACACCGAATAAGTCCCTCCGCACCTTTGCCGGGTCTTTTTCCGCCCGTCGTTGTCAAAGCCCTCTCGACGTAGCTCTGCTACGCCTTCGAGGGCTTTTCCTAGACAGTCGAAAAAATCCCTCGACAAATGTACGAATTGACTTAATCGTTGTTTCCTTATGGTTAATTCTTCCCTTCGATTTCGTAAGGTTCGAGGAAAAGCCCCGCGAGCTCGAATTTTCGCAAGATGAAAAACACGTTGGCGGGGAACGCGTCCTGTTCTTCCATCAATTCCCCCGCAATGTCATAAGCGGTTTTGCCGCCTTCCATAAGTTTTTTCAGTACGGCGTGGTAAAGCTTCGGAGAAAGGTCGTCCGCGCCTCGGAATTTCAGCCGGAGCTTTTTGGGGCGGAAGAACTCGACGCCGTCTTCCGTCTCCTCGAAGGATATACTGGGGCGCAGGAAAAGCGGCTGCTCCTTGGAAAATTCCGGGACCATATAGCGGTCGATCATAGACGTCAGGACGCGCTTGAAATCTTCGAGGTCGGAGAAAAATTCTTTCGCCACGATGATCTCTCCGGTAGGACGCGCTGCCGACGAGCCGCAGGGCGTAAGCATCCGGATGGAGCGCTCCGCCATATTTATGACGAATCCGCTGACGCAGGCGATGGTGTTGCCGTCGTCCTCTTCCACGTGATCCAATGCGTTCTCCCGCGCGCGCCCCGTCTTGGCGAAATGATTGTCCGGTGCGTCCGCGAACTGCGGCAATAGCTCGACGCAGAGAAGTTCCTCCATCGTGAAGGTCTCAAAAATCTTATGCAGGATTTCGAGGCTCAGTACGGAAAAGCGATGGACGCGACGTTCCTTTTTCAGCGCGGATGAAAGATAAGCGCGGGTGCGTTCCGGGTTTCGCATGGAGGCCGCCGTAGTAAGCTGCGGCACCGTGTCGAAGACTTCAAAAAAGTCGTCTGTGAATTTTTCGTAGTCGGGATTGTCGAGCGGTTCGGTAGCGTAATAGCAGGTAGCCTGTCCTGCCGCGTCGCCCACAGTTTCCTTCGTGAAAGCAAGAACGCCTTTCCAGAGCGTTGCGTTTTCTTCGTCGTAGGGGCAAACCTTTTGGAGGCGTCCCGCCATGACGCCGCAAAACGGGCAGCCCACCGAGCAGCCGAGATCCAACTCGAAAATTATCGGCACATGGATCAGGGAGCGGTTTTTCATGCCCAGCTCCGCCCAGCAGCGATTGAGCTGGCGGCTGCGCCACGCACGGAACGCCGGATGCTTCGGCACGCAGTGTTCCTGCGTCATGCGATCGCGATCCGCGATCTTTTCGCAGATAAAGCCCCGGTAACGGTACGCGACCCGCGGCATCTCCTCAGGGGGACGGTTCTGGTATTCCTTTGCCGCTTCGGTGGTGCAAAGGATTTTCACCGAAAGAGGGTCGATGTGCAGTCCGTAGGCTGTCAGCGTCTCTTCCGGCGCGGCGAGGAACGCTTCCTGAAAGCCCGGCTCCATCGTCCAAAGCTCCAATGCCCGCTTTGCCTCCGCCACCTCGCGGATATATTCCTGATCGTCGCACGCGGGACTGATCACATTCTTGAGTTTTAAATCGTTCAATTTATCTTCACTCTCCACTCTTTCTTGCCCTCCCCTTTGGGGAGGGGGGGACCGCCGAAGGCGGTGGGTGAGGTTTTCGCAACGTCAACAAGACCTCATCTGTCGCGCTTCGCGCGCCACCTTCCCCAGAGGGGAAGGCAAGTATTTGTCTTTTTCCCTATTTCCCCGCGTTCATATCAATCGCCAGCGCGAGATATTCATGCCCTATATGCACTATCAGGTTTTCTTCGCAGAGCCACGTCAGCGCGTCCTTGATCTCTGCCTCGCCGTATTTGGGCGAAAGATCCTCGATCAGCGACGCTTCCTGCCGTACGGAACGCATGGCACGGTAAAGCTCCGCTTTCGCACCTTCCAAGGTATAAACCGCGTGCCTTGCGATCTTTCGCATATCGTAAATGTCGATGGTTTTGCCGTTGTCGTACATATCAAGGCGTTGAAGGTTCCAGCGGTGATCGACCCAATCGGCGACAAGCTCCTGCACCTTGCGCCAGCTTTTGCCTTTGATGCGCACATCCCAACAGATATGACGTTCCGACTGATCGATTGGCTCGAAGATGTACGCCGACCGCCGGATGAATTCCTCGTCCGCGTATGTGAAAGAATACGCCTCCGCCGGTTTGAGCGAAAGCCCGTACTTGTTCGGATGATCCGTGTACTCGCCGTACCGTTGGTAGATGATATGGATGAGCTGGTTCGGCGACGGCAAGTGCATTACCTTCGGCAGGAGCTCCGCCAGCTCGGCGAAATATTCCTCTTTTTCGCCGGGGAAGCCGCAGAGGAGATTCCAGGCCACCTGCATATTGTACGTGCGGCAGCTTTTCAGCGTCTCGATCTGTCGGATGGCGCGGCAGCCCTTGTTCATGATCTTCAGGACATCGTCCTGGAGGCTCTCGATGCCCGGCTGGAGCTGCACGAAGCCGATTTCCGCCAACGAACGCACATCGTCTTCGGTGATGTTTGATTTGATCTCGGAAAAAAACTTCAGCTTGAGGCCCCGCGATTTGATTTCGGCGGGAAGCTCCTTCATCTGCGTATGGCTCAGGATGCTGTCGGTGAATACGCAGATTTTCGCTTCGGGGTATTTATTGGAAAGCGTCTCGATCTCGTCCGCGAGGCGTTTTGTCGTCTTCTCTCGGTAGTTTCGCGCAGGCCCGTTCAGTCCGCAGAACGTGCAGGGCTTGTTCCGTCCCCACCAGCAGCCCCGTGACCCCTCGACCATGAAATGCACATGACTTTCTTTTGGGAAAAGCGTGCGGAATGTGCGGAAGAAGTCGTCAAAATCGGGGATCGGCAGCGACTCCACGTCCTTCGTGACTCGGTGCATCGGCACCTTGGGACGGGGCGAGCGGCGGGACATCACGCCGTAAGGCAATTCTTCGGGAGGAATCTCTCCGTCCTTCAAAATCCGCCCGCAGACGTCGGCGAAGATCTCGTCCGCCTCGCCGATAAAAACATAATCGTATGCTTCGATGTGCTCGATCAGCGCCGCGCCGAGATCGCCCATGCAATTCGCGCCGCCCACGACGATGATCGGCGGGTCCGGCTCCTTTTTCAGGCGGCGTGCGAGAGCGATGTTCGCATTCGTTTGCTGGAACATCGACGCAAATGCCACGATTTTCGGATGACGCGCCAGTACGCGTGCGGCGGCCTCTTCGATGAATTCCTCCGCGTCCTTTTGCCATGTGGGCAAATCGCCCAGCCAGTTCGTCTTTGCCACCGACACCTCGGCGGGCGTCGCGCCGCCCTGCGGCAGCCGGACCGTGTGCATCCAATCGATATACTCGGTGAGCGAACGCAGCGTTTTATCGCCGTGGGCAGCCCGCGCAAAGACCATCTCTCCCACAAGGAAGTCGCTCCTCGCCATCGCCACGAGATGATAAAGCCGGAGACCGCGCCGATGGGCGTATTGCAAATGCTCATATTCAATCGTGGAAGAAATCCCTGCTTTCGTCAGGAACGATTTCATCAGCGAAAGCGCCATCGACGGCATCGTGACGTCCGAGATCGGCATCGAGACGAAGCAAACGTCAACATTTTGGACAGACATACGTTCCCTCATTTCCATTTAACTTAAGCAATAACGTTATTCGACATGAAAGGGGGAAATCCTGCTTTTGAAATTGACAGTAACGGAGCCGTCCAATCCTGAATGATTGAACGGCTCCGTTCGTTATATTTTCGGTTTTTGTTCCACCAGCGCGGCGCGCGTCAGGATCGTTTCCCCGAAACGTCCTTTCAGGCTGTCGATGGCGGAATAGAGACGGTCTTTTTTCTCGTGGTCGTCGAAAAGCGAAACTTCCGCGTCCGTTGCGAGATTGCTCGCGCTGACGCCGAGGAGGCGGACGCCCTGTCCCGGCGTCAGCGGAAATTCCCGAAAAAGCGTCTGCGCCGCCGCGAAAATATCTTCGTCGTAGGACAGGGGATCGGGAAACGTCTTGCTGCGGGTGAAGGTATCGAAAGAGGCGAGGCGGAGCTTCAGCGTGATCGTCCGGGCGGAAAGACCTTCCCGCCGGAGCCGCCAGCCCACTTCCTCCGAAAGGGATAGGAGCGCGCGTTCCGCCTCTTCGCGGGCGCGGAGGTCCTTTTCAAAGGTTTCCTCGCGTCCGATGGACTGGGCGGCGCGGACCGGCTCGACGGGGCGGTCGTCTCGTCCGTGCGCCAGGGCGATAAGCTGGGCCGCCATGCGTTCGCCGAGGGCGGCGGAGAGTTTCCTGCGGTCGGCGGCGGCGAGCTGCCCGATGGTGCGAAAGCCCATAGCGGCAAGCCGCGCCTCCGTCTTCTTCCCGACGCCGAAGATGCGGCTGACGGGAAGCGGCGCGAGAATCTTTTCCGCGTTTTCGGGCCGGATCACGACGAGGCCGTCGGGCTTTTCAAGATCGGAGGCGAGTTTTGCAAGGAACTTGTTCGGCGCGATCCCGACGGAGGCGCGGAGCCCGGTTTCTTCGTATATCGTGCGTTTCAGCGTTTCGCCGTAAGCGCGCGGACTTTCCATCAGCCGCTCCATGCCGGTGAGGTCGAGAAAGCCCTCGTCGATGGACAACGGCTCGATCGTGGGGGAGAAGCGCGCGAGGATCGAGAAGATATGCCGCGAAACGGCGCGATACCGCGCGTGATCCACGGGCAGGAAGATGCCGTCGGGACAGCGCCGGCGGGCAATCTCCATCGCCATCGCCGAGTGCACGCCGAATTTTCGCGCCTCGTAGGACGCGGTGGAGACGACGCCGCGCGTCCCGAGGCCGCCGACGATCACGGGCTTTCCCCGATATTCCTCGTGGTCGCGCTGCTCGACGGCGGCGAAAAACGCATCCATGTCGATATGAAGGATCGTCCGGTTCATACGGGGCCTCTTTGCTCATAGAACCCAAGCTCGACGAGATTGCCGTCGGGGTCCCGCAGGTAAATACTCTTCATCGTGCCGCGCGCGCCGTGTCGTGTCACTATTTCCGATACGAGCGGCGCGTTCTTTTCACGAAGCTCGGCGTACGCCTCCTCCGCGTTTCCCTCGGCCGCGAAGCAGAGGTCGAGACTGCCCGCCAGAGGGTAATCTGCCGCGGGCAAAAACTCTGCGGGCTTCGTGTGGATATTGATTTTTTGGCCGCCGAAATAAAGAGCGTGGCGTCCTTCCCGTTCCTCCGCACGAAAGCCCAAAAGCCCCGCGTAAAAAGCAAGGCATTTTTCGAGGTTTCCCGTCGTCAGCACGAAATGGTCCAAAGTCTGGATTTTCATGACGGCCTCCTTATTCGAACAGCGCCCGGATTTCCGCTTCGGTGAGCTTCGACAGGAAGCTCTCGCCGGGCTGGATCATCTTGTCGATCAGCGCTTTTTTCTGTTCCTGCAGCGCAAAGATCTTTTCCTCGATGGTGTCTTTCGTGACGAGTTTTATCACCTGCACCTTGTTCATCTGGCCGATGCGGTAGGCGCGGTCCGTGGCCTGGTCCTCCACGGCGGGGTTCCACCACGGGTCGTAGTGGATGACCATGTCCGCGCCCGTGAGGTTCAGGCCGACGCCGCCGGCTTTCAGCGAGATCAGGAAGACCGGCGTCGTGCCGGCGTTGAATTCCTTTACGAGGCGCAATCGCTCGGCGGCGGGCGTCGAGCCGTCCAGATATTCGCAGTCGATTTTCGCGGCGGCAAGGCGCTCCCGGATCCGCCGGAGCATCGCAGTGAACTGTGAGAAGATCAGCATGCGGTGTCCGCCCGCCGTCGCCTCGCACGCGATTTCCTCCAGGAGGTCCAGTTTTCCGGAGCCGCCCTCGTAATTTTCGAGGAAGATCGCCGGATCGCAGGCAATCTGCCGCAGACGGGTCAAAAGCGCGAGAATCTTGATGCGGCTCGCGTCGAATCCGCGCGCGGAAAGCTCCGCCGCCAGTTCCTTGCGGCTCTGAGCGAAATATGCTTTGTAGACTTTTTCCTGTTCCGGCGTCATCTCGTTCGTCAGGCGGCTCTCGGTCTTGTCCGGCAGCTCCGTCAATACGTCGCGCTTCAGGCGGCGCAGGATAAAGGGCGCGATATGGAGACGGAGGTTCGCCGTCTTGTCTTTGTCTTCGTCCTTTACGATGCCCGTCTCGTATTTCTGGCGGAACGTCTTGTGCGAGCCGAGGTAGCCGGGCAGCAGGAAGTCGAAGATGGACCAGAGCTCCGTCAGCGTGTTTTCGATCGGCGTGCCCGTCAGCGCGAAGCGCGCGTCCGCTTTCAGCCGCTTGACGGCTTTCGCCGCTTTCGTCGTCGGGTTCTTGATATGCTGCGCTTCGTCGAGGATCGCACAGGAAAAGCGGCGTTTCGCGTAGCTTTCGACATCGCTGCGGAGCGTGGCGTAGGTGGCGACGAGGACGTCGGTTCCGTCCTGAAAGGCCGCGTCCAGCGCCGCCGTCCGCTGCGGCTTCGTTCCGGTCACGGCGGCGGCGCGGAGCTCCGGCGCGAATCGCGCGATCTCGTCCAGCCAGTTGTAAATCAGCGAAGTGGGCGTCACGACCAGCGCGGGGGCCGCGCCGTCTGTGCGCCGTGCCAGCAGGAACGCGATGGCCTGGATCGTCTTGCCGAGGCCCATGTCGTCGGCGAGGATCCCGCCCAGTCCGTGATCTGCCAGCGACGAGAGCCAGCGGTAGCCCGTCGCCTGATAGTCGCGAAGCACGCGGTCAAGCTCCGGCGGGATTTCCCGCTCCGCCTCCGCCGGATTGCGAATGTCGCGCACCAGCGCGCGAAAGCCGCGCCCTACGGAAAGGCGGAGTCCCGCGGTTTCCTTTGCCAGCGCGTCCACGTAGAGAGCTTCCGCCAGCGGCAGTTCCGCTTTTCCGCCTTTGAGTTTTTCCAGTCCCGTTTCCTCGGCGAAGTCCGCAAGGGCGGACAATGATTCGCCGTCCAGCGAAAGGAACGTATTGTCTTTCAGACGATGGTAGCGGCGTTTCAGCCGATAGGACTGCAGGACGCCGATCAACTCGTCGAAATCAAAGTCCGCGCCGGAAAAGGTCAGCTCCAGCAGGTCGTCCTGATTGACCGAGACGCCGAGCGTCACGGTTGGCAGCGACTGCACCGGGCGGCGCGTGAAGCTGTCGCTGTAAAAGACGTCCGCCAACCGGGATAGCTCCGGCAGTCCGACCCGCAGGAAGTCGTAGGCGCGCTCTTCGTCGCGCTGCACGAGACGGCCGTTTTCGCGGGAAAACGCCCACGCGTCAAGCAGCGAGAGGATCGAGCGCTCCGCCTCTGCGTCCCGGATCAAAGACGTTTTTCCCGCATTCGTTTGCGGATTTTCGGGTGCGGCGGGATTCAGGACCGTTTCCCCGTAGCGGAAAGAAAGTTCGACGGCGACGCCGTCGTCCAGATAGTCGAGCCGCGCTTCCGCCTCCAGCGGCAGCATCTTGTAGCGTTCCGCGAAAGACTGCGCCACGCTGGTCTCGGCGGCTTTTTTCATCTTCGGCAGCACCAGCGAGAAAAAGTCCGCCATGCCCGCCGCTTCGACGTCGATATGGCGGGAATCCCGGAAGGCCCGGGTCAGGCGCACGAGAGCGTCACGCCGTTCTTTCGGGACGTGGCAGATCTTTCCCTCCTGCGCCGCCCATTCGCCGTCCGTCGTCAGCAGCGTGAAAGCGCCGCCCGTGGTCAGCGTCAGGCGTCCGTTTCCGTTCCAGTCTTCCACGCTGAGGGACAGGGTCGGCGCTTCCTCCACCGCCCGCCCCGTCGTCTCACCCACGCCCTCCGTGTCGACGGCAAAGGGTTCGTCCCCCATGACGGCGCAAAAACGAGCTAAGAGCGTCGGCGAGAGTTTCAGGCGTTTGCCGGAAAAAAGGGAGGGCTGATTCTGGCCGCCGAAATAGGAGCTGTACGTCCGAAGACTCGTCTCGTCGCGAAACACGTCCCGGATCATTTGCCAGAGCCCCGCCGAGGTTCCCGGGGCGAAGACGAGAGCGGACGGCTCCACCGTCAGGTCTTTGCCGAAAAACACAGCTTCGCCCGCGTCCATTTGCCGGAGGAAATCCGCGATCCCGCGCATGACGTACAGTTTTTCCCGCCCGATGCGAAATTCCAGCCATATCGTCGCACGGTGGAACTCGTAACCGATGCAGAGCTTCGGCAGGAGCGTGAGCGGGCTGGCGGGCGTCCGCGACGCAGGTTCGTTCTCCGCGTAAACCGAGAACATCCGCTGGGCCGATTTGGAGAGCGTTTTCCTGCCTCGCGGCGCAGGAAGTTCCGTCGCCTGTATTTCCTTCAGCAGGGCGACGACATGCTTGCAGGCGCCTTCGTACAGTCCCGCCGCCGGACAGTCGCAGGAGTAATCCTTGACCGAGCCGCTGGCGGTACGCGCCGTCACAAAATAGGCGAAGGGCCCGGAGCCCTTCACCTTCGCTTCGTAATCGGCAAGACGCTTGCCGACGGTTCGTTTCGTCACGGTCACCGCGCCGCTTTTTTGGTATGCGCAGCCGCGACGATACGACGCTTCGTTGGCAATGCGCTGGATTTCCTCGTCAGAGATCATTTTTGGCTCCTAATAGGAAATGACTGTTTCTTTAGAGAGAGTCGTGGAGCGGCGACCACGAGAAAACAGGAGTTTTCGTATCGTACTGGTCGAAAGCGCCGTCCGCGTGCAGCGCGCCGAAACGCAGGAAATACCGGTTCTGGTAAGTGACCGTGACCTCGATCGGCAGGTCGGCCTCGATCTCTTCCGCCGGAAGGTCCAGCACGACGCCGACGCGGCTCCAGGACGCGCCGCCGATAAAAGAATCTTCCTTCACACGCTGTACCAGCGTATAGCGGCGGGAAGTCGGCTCGATTTCATGGAAGCGTCCCTGACGGACGGAAATTTCAGCGTTCGTGAACGCGTCGCGGTCGAACCCGCGGCAGGAAAAGCGCAGGCGGAGCTGGTAAGACTGCCCCGCCGCCTCCAGCGCGGCAAAGTCCGCGTGTCCGGTGCGGCCCTGCTCCAGCTGCAGGCTCATCACATAGCAGTACGGCGTCAGCAGATAAGCTTCCGCCTCGACGCCCTTTTCCTTGTCTTCGTCCGGCGTGCGTCCCGAGACTTCCGCCTCCGAGTGGGAGCGGAAAGCGAAATCGACGCGCTTTTTCGGGACGAGTTTGTTCGCCTCAACTTTCGCCTCTGCGATCTCGTCTTCTGACAGGCTGGGAGCCGCCAGCACAGGCTGCGCGCCTGCCAGCATCAGCGCCGCCGCCAGCGCCGCGCCCGTTTTCTTCCATAGCTGCATATTCATTCCCTCCTAATATATTAAATGTAGAACATCATCGTGTCCGAATGGCTTTCCCGTTCCGTTTCCGTCAGGAGATCGGCCAGCGTCGCGGCGGAAAGCGCCTCGCGAATCGCCGCGTCCAGCGGCGCGTAAACGGTCTTTTCCATCGCGCGCCCGAGAGCGGGCAGTTTTTCAAAGGCTTCGGGCGCCGTCTCCGTGAGCGTCAGCTCGATCGCCGAAAGGATATCGTACGCCGTGATTTCCTCCGGCGGCCGCGCAAGCTGATAGCCGCCCTGCGAGCCTTTCAGCGACAGGACGAGTTTCGCCCGTTTCAAAAGCGAGAAAACTTGCTCCAGATAGATTTTCGAGATACCCAGCCGCTCGGAAATCCGCAGCGTCGTCAGCGGACGCCCCGCAGAATAATTTTCCGCGAGTTCCGTCATCGCGGCAAGACCGTAGCGGCCCTTCGCTGAAATTTTCATCGGTAATCCACTCCATACTTATATGCTATGAAAATGATAAAATAAAGGAGAACACTTGTCAACCTTGAATTTAACAAAACCTATTGACAAGATATGGAATTGGGATTAAAATACAAACATATCAAATTGCTATGTTTTGTTTATGATTTATTTCAGGAGGGATTTGATCATGGGTAAAGTTTATCAGAGCATCACGGAACTTATCGGCGACACGCCGCTTCTTCGGGCCAACAATTTCATTCGCGAGAAATCGCTCGCGGCGAATCTTCTCGTGAAGCTCGAATATTTCAATCCGGCGGGCAGCGTGAAAGACCGCATCGCGAAAGCGATGATCGAGGACGCGGAAAAGCGCGGCGTGCTGAAAAAGGACTCGGTCATCATCGAGCCGACGAGCGGAAACACGGGCATCGGTCTGGCCAGCGTCGCGGCGGCGCGCGGCTACCGGGCGATCCTGACGATGCCGGAGACGATGAGCGTCGAGCGCCGCAATCTTTTGAAAGCGTACGGCGCGGAAATCGTGCTGACGGACGGCTCGAAGGGCATGAAAGGCGCCATCGAGAAAGCGGAAGCGCTGGCGAAAGAAACGCCGGGCGCGTTCATTCCGTCGCAGTTCACGAATCCCGTCAATCCGGCCGCGCATCGGGCGGGCACCGGCCCGGAGATCTGGGACGCGACGGACGGCGCGGTGGATATCTTCGTTGCGGGCGTCGGCACCGGCGGCACGTTGACCGGCGTCGGCGAATATCTGAAAGGAAAGAAATCGTCGGTCAAGGTCGTCGCGGTGGAGCCGGAGGCGTCTCCGGTGCTCAGCAAAGGACAGGCCGGCCCCCACAAGATTCAGGGCATCGGCGCAGGCTTCGTGCCGGATACGTTGAACACGGATATTTACGATGAAGTCATTACCATCACGAACGAGGAGGCGTTCCGTTTCGGCCGTGAATTCTCCCGTTCCGAGGGCGTGCTGATCGGCATCTCCTCCGGCGCCGCGCTTGCCGCCGCCGTGCAGCTTGCCGAGCGCCCGGAAAACAAAGGCAAGACGATCGTGGCGCTGCTGCCCGACACCGGCGACCGTTATCTTTCCACCGATCTTTTCAGCGAATAACAGAAACATTTTACAAGTCCGTCGTGCGGAATCCTCCCTCCGCGCGGCGGCTTTTCCTTTACAAAAGAAAAGCCTTTTATTATAATGAAGGGCAGTTTTATTGGTATTTCTTAAAAGGCCACCGTTAACGCGGTCCCTGTCGGGGAGTCCACTGGACTCCCGCGCTAAGCGCCCCCTTTCAGGGGAGACAAGAGAAAAAACGTCTTATCAGCCTCCCCTGAAAGGGGAGGTGCCCCGAAGGGGCGGAGGGGTTCACAAGAACAGTTTTATGACAGAAAGAAGGTGAGGCCGTGACGCTGAACAAGTCGGGACTCCTGGCGTCGCACGGAGAAGTGCTGCGGGAAGGCGTCCGCGACGGGACGCCGATCGCGCTCGGATATTTTGTCGTGGCGTTCACGCTCGGCATTGCCGCACGCAACGCCGGACTTTCGCCGCT
>JAFZRW010000083.1 GCA_017619685.1 Schwartzia sp. (in: firmicutes) | reverse complement strand
GACGAAGCCTTCTTTGTTGACGCTCATGGCAATCGCCTTGCGGACGGCAGGATCGGAGGCAAGCGGACTCTCTTAGTTCATCCAGAGGAAGAACGCCCGGGAAGTCGCAACCTGCGAGAAGCGGTATTTGTCGTTTTGGAACATGGGATAGCTTTCATAGGCCATGCCGTAAGCTGCGTCGATCTCGCCGGACTGGAGCGCCGCCGACAGCGTGCCTCCGTTGGAAATGGCGCGGATCGTCAGTTCGTCGATTTTCGGCTTGCCGTTCCAATAGTTATCGTTCTTTTTCAGCGTCAGGTGGTCGCCGGATTTGCAGTCGACGGCGATATAGGGGCCGGTACCGGCGACGATGCCGTCTTTGACGCCCGCTTTGACGTCGATGACGCAGCTATAGGGATCGCCGAGATAATGAAGGAACGCCGGGCGCGGCTCCTTCGTCCTGATGGTCAGTCTCTGCCCGTTGGCTTCGATGGAATCGATCATCAGGTCTTTCGGCGCGCGGTCGTGGTTTTTGACCAGCGCCTCCAGACACTCCTTGACGGCGGTGGCGTCCATCGTGCGGCCGCTGTGGAATTTCACGCCGTCCTTCAGCGTCAGTTCCCATGTCAGCGGGTCGACGTTTTTCCATGAAGTTGCCAGCCACGGCTCGACCTCCATCTTGTCGCTGTAGCGGACGAGAGTTTCGCCGACGCCGTAGCGAATGCAGGCCCAGCCGGAATATTCGTCGTGGGGGTTGATGGTTTTTTCGAGGTTGTCGGGCGTGAAGGTGGTGTCACCGATGGTCAGTTTCTTCGTGGCCGCGGCTTTTTCGCCGCCGCCTGCGTTTCCGCCGCCTCCGCCGCAGCCCGCTAAAAGGCCGACGGCAAGGAACAGGGCAAACAATAACGCCAATGGTTTTTTCATACAGGAACCTCCTTTTTGAGTTTGAAGAGTGAAGAGTTAAGAGTGGAGATATTATGCGTAGTTTATCTCCACACTCCACTCTTACTTTACTGCCGCGATCGTGAAGATCGGCGTCGGATTGTAAAATTCGTCCGGCTCGGCGTAGACGCGCTTCCATACGCCAGTGTCCACCGTGACGCGGGAAAAGCCCGCGTCGATTAATAGGCGCACGTCCCATTCGGGCCGCCGGTTTTGGTACGCGCAGAGCTCCAGCGTGATCTCGTCGCTTTCTGCGACGAGAGCGGCGGGAATCATTTTGTGCGCGTGGTTCGGCAGCAGCGCGACGTCCTCCGCGTCGGAAAATTCATGGCAATAGTCTGCGTCGAAATTGATGATCGTCCCTCCCTTCCTCAGCAGTGCATGCCATGAACGATAAGCTCTTTCCAAATCGGGCAGCGTCCAGGTCAGGTTTCGCGTGACAATCGCGTCGAAGCGTTCCGGCGGGAAAGCCGGGCATTCCGCGTCCATCACAAGGAAGTTGGCCGGGACGTTCACCGTCTTTGCGAAATCCTCGGCGCGGTCGATCATCTCGCGGGTCAGGTCGATGCCCGTGACCGTATGGCCTTCGGCGGCCAGCAGGCAGGCGAGGAAGCCGGTGCCCGTGCCGACGTCTAAAATCCGAAGCCGCTTGCCCTGCGGCAGATAGCGTGCGATTTCCCGCAGCCAAAGCGCGCGTTTTTCGCTTTCAAATTCTCGGAGCCGCTGCCGGACGAACGACGGCGCGCGTTTCGTCCAGTAGCTTTTGATGTGGTCTTTCAATTTTTCCATGAAATCGCCCCTTTGTTTAAGAGTAAAAAGTGAAGAGTTGAGAGTGAAGATAAGCAGACGCTTAGACGCTGACGAGCGAAGCGAGTGAACATGCCTTAGCGGTCGCTTATGCCGAGAAGCGGCTATAAAGATCTTATGCGTAGTTATCTCCACTCTTCACTCTTCACTCTCCACACTCCACTCTTTCATAAAACGCTGTCGATCAGCATTTTCGTGTATTCCTGCTTTGGCGATTGGATGACTTCATCGGGGGTTCCCTCTTCGACGATTTTTCCCCGGTACATGACGAGGAGACGGTCACAGAAGCCCTGCGCCAATGCGATGTCGTGGCAGATGAACAGGCACGCCATGCCATGACCGCGCATCAAGTGCGAGAGCAGCGCGACGATTTCCGCCTGCACGGTGACGTCGAGGGCGGAGGTGGCTTCGTCGCAGATCAGGAGCTTTGGCTCTATCGCGAGAGCGCGGGCAATGGCCGCCCGCTGGCACTGACCGCCGCTGACTTCGTGGGGATAGCGGCTTGCAAAGTCCGGCGAAAGACCGACGGACTCCAAGAGACGTGCGACTTCTTCGCGCGCTTCGGCGGCGGGTCGTCCTGCGGTCAAAAGGCTTTCGCCGATTCCGTCCCCTAACGTGCGGCGCGGGTCGAAGGATTCCTGGGGCGATTGGAATACCATCTGCACTTTGCGGCAAATGGCGCGGACGTCTGCGTCAGTGACGTCTTCGCCATCCAGGGATATGCGGCCGCCGCTCGGAGCGAGCAGTCGGACGATCATGTTCGCGACGGTGCTCTTGCCGCTGCCGGATTCGCCGATCAGGCCGAGGCATTCCCCCGGCACCATGTCGAAGCTGACGTCGTCCACGGCGGTGAAGTCGCTTTGCCCGTCCCGTGAAAATATTTTTTTGAGGTTCTGTATTTGTAAAATCGGCGTCATCATGCACCTCTACGAAGTCTTAGCCTCGGTACAGCCGCCATCAAGGTTTGGGTGTATTCCTGCGCCGGGTGTTCCAGCACTTCCCGGGCGTCGCCGCTTTCCACTATGCGGCCGTCCTTCATCACGACCACGCGGTCGGCCATCGCGCGGACGACGCCGATATTGTGGGTCACGATGACGATGGAGGTATGATAGAGTTCCCGGATCAAAAGCATTTCTTCCACGGCCTGTTTCTGCACGGAGACGTCGAGGGCGCTGGTGGGCTCGTCCGCCAACAGTACGGACGGATTCAGCAGCATGGCGGCGGCGATGCCCACGCGCTGCATCATGCCGCCGGAGAGATCGAAGGGATAACTTTCGAGGATTCGCGCCGCGTCCTCGAAGCGAAGCTTCTGCAGGAGCGTCGCCGCCTTTTTCCGGAATTCCGATTCCGAAATGGTTTCGTGGGCGTTTACCGCCTCGTAAAGCTGGGCGCCCACGGTGCGGATCGGGCAGAAGGACGCGCCCGCGTGCTGGAAAATCATCGCAAGGTTTGGCCCGGAAAGACGGCGCAGCTCTTCTTCCGCAAGGTCGGGGAGATTCTTGCCCTTGTACCATATATCGCCGCGGGCGACGACGCCGCCTGGCCCAAGGAGACCCATCGCCGCTTTGAGCAGCGTGCTCTTGCCGCTGCCGGATTCACCGACGATACCAAGGATTTCGCCCTCGCGTAGGGAAAAACTGACGTCATGGATGACGGGGACGCCGTTGTAGCTCACGCTGACCCGGTCAAAATGCAAAAGCGCTTTCATGGCCGCCCCCCTTTCTTTTTAGTGTGGAGAGTGGAGAGTGAAGAGTGGAGCTATAACGTTGATTATCTTCACTCTCAACTCTTAACTCTTCACTCTCATTTTTGGATCCAAGTAGTCCCTTATCGCGTCGCCCAGCAAGTTGAACACCATGACGGCGAGAAAGATTGCGACGCCGGGGGCGAAGACCGCCCACGGAATCGTTTGCAGGAGTCCCCGCGTTTCGCTCATCATACTGCCCCATTCCGGCGTCGGCGGCTTCGCGCCGAGACCGAGGAATGAAAGCCCCGCCAGCTCCATCATCATGGTGCCGACGTCCAGCGTCGCCGTCACGAGGATTGGCCCCGCGATATTCGGCAGGATGTGTCTGAGGATGAGTCGGGACGTCGAGCAGCCGGCGAGCCGCGCCGCTTTTAGGTAAGCCGTTTCCCGGACGGAAAGGGTTTGGCTGCGGGCGATTCTCGCGTATTTCGGCCACGAGATCGCGGCGAGGGCGAGAATCGCGTTGTGCAGGCCGCCGCCCAAAACGCCCGCCACCGCCAACGCAAAGACGAGGCCGGGAAACGCGAGGCAGAGATCGGAAACGCGCATTAGAATATTGTCCGCACGGCCCCGCGCCCAGCCGCAGAAAACGCCGATGGCCGTGCCAAGGGTCGTGATAATGGCGACAAGCAGGAACGTCGAAAAGATACTCGTGCGGCTTCCGGCAATGACCCGTGAAAGCATGTCGCGCCCGTATCGGTCCGTGCCGAAGATATGCGCCGCCGATGGCTGCTCCAAGGCTATGTCTAAATTTTGCAGGTACGGGTCATAGGGGCAAAGGCTTTCGGAAAACAGCGCGCCGATAATCAAAAGGGCCGCCATCGTGCCGAAAATGTACAGCCGAGTTTTGCCGCTGGAGTTGTGGACGAATGCTTGGAGGAGTGTAGGTTCAACCGCCGTCATGTTATTTCACCTCCAGCCTTACTCGTGGGTCGAGTACGAGATATAAGAGATCGGTGACGAGATTTACGCCGACATAGATGATCGCCATCCAGACGACGTAAGCTTGGATCAACGGATAGTCGCGCATCATGATCGCGTCCACGGCTAATTTTCCCACGCCGTCCCACATGAAAATCGTTTCGACGATGGCGGTGCCGCCGAGCAGTGATCCGATGGAGAGGGCGAGCAGCGTCACAATCGTCATCAGAGACGAGCGCAGAACGCTCTTTGTCAGGATTACGCTGTTTGCCACGCCCCGGGCTTTCGCGCCGGTCACATAGTCTTTCGACAGCTCGTCCAGTACAGCTGCCCGCACTTGACGCAAATATTTCGCTGACATGGCAATGGTCAATGTCAGCGTCGGCATGATCGCGCCCGTGAGCGTCACGCCGTTGGCAATGACGGGCAGCCAACCGAGCTTGATTGCGAGGAAATGCATCAGAAGAAGGGCCACAAAAAAATTCGGCATGGAATTGCCGATAAAACTGATAAATCGCACGACGGAATCCAGCAGGGAGCAAAAAGAGCGCAGGTTAGCGTCCCGAGCCGTCCGCGCCTTTTGATGCGCGACAGCGGAAATCACGCCCAGCGGTATGGAAACCGCGACGGTTAAAAGTACGCTGAGCGCCGCAAGCAGCAGCGTCGCGGGGAGCTTCGACAGGAACAGGGCGAGCACGTCCCGCCCGGAGACGAAACTTTTGCCCATGTCGCCCGTCGCCATGTTGCCGAGCCAAGAAAAATGCTGGACGAGAAAGGGCTTGTCCAGTCCTAATTTCGCCCGCGCCGTATCGACGACCTCCTGGGAGACGGCAAGACCGGCGCCCGAATACATCTCCGTGACCGCGTCGCTGCCCGCCAGCCGCATCAGGGCGAAGGATAAAAAGGTGATCCCGAGAAGCACGGGAATCAGAGACAAAAAACATTGCAGGACGTATCGTTTCATTTGTCCGCGACCGCCTTTCCGATGAATCAAGAATATATTACCCTTTCCCTTCATCTTCGCACAAGCTCCCACAGGGGATTTGAGAGAGCATAAAAAACCGCCGCTTCGACAGGAAAGCCGAAGCGGCGGTTATCTTATGAAGCTTACAGGGTGAGAATCTTTTCCCGCAGTGCGGAAAGGTCGTCCTGCGTCGGCACGTCCTTGACGCGGATTTTTTCAAGGCAGATTTCGCAGCCTGCGGCTTTCAGCTCGTCTTCGACGAGGCCGACGCTCTGCCCGCCCCAGCCGAAGGAACCGAAGGCAAAAGCCTGCCGGCCTTTCGGTACGAAGCCTTTCAGGTAACAGAGGAACGCCGCGACGGGCGGCATCATCTGGTTGTTGATGGTCGGCGAGCCTACGGCGAGATATTTCGCGGTCAGCACCTCGGTGATGACGTCGGAGATATGGTCGGCGCGCAGATCGAAGTAAGCGACGGGGACGCCCTTCGCGGTGAACGCGTCGGTGATGGCTTTGGCCAGCCGCTCCGTCGAGCCCCACATGCTGTCGAAAACCACGACGGCTTTTTCCTCGAGCGCGCCCGCGCTCCACTTTTTATAGGCGTCAAGGATTTCGGGAATGTGTGCGCGCCACGAGACGCCATGGCCGGTCAGGATCATTTCGATGGGCAGGGCGCCGAGAGCGGTAAGCGCGGTTTGCGCTTGCTTGCCATAGAGCATCAAGATGTTCGCGTAATACTTTTTCGCTTCTTCCATAATGATATGGAGGTCGTTTTCGTCGTCGAAGCGGCGGTTCGCGGCAAGATGCTGGCCGAAGGCGTCGTTGGAGAACAGAATCTTTTCCTCTGGGCAGTACGTCACCATGCTGTCGGGCCAGTGGAGCATCGGCGTCGCGACGAAGGACAGCGTGCGATTTCCGAGGGAAAGCTTTTCGTCGGTCTTGACCGCCTGATAGTTTAGCTCGCCGTAGCGGCCCGTCAAGCCTTTGAGACCGTTTGGGGCGCTGGTGACGATTTTCGCATTCGGGCAGCATTTCGCCATGATAGGCAGGCTTCCCGAGTGGTCCGGCTCCACATGATTCGAGACGATATAGTCGATTTTATTGGGATCGACGACGGAAGAAACGCGCTCCAAAAGCTCCGCGACGAAGGGAGCCTTTACGGTGTCGATCAATGTAATCTTCTCGTCGAGAATCAGATATGCGTTGTACGAGGAACCGCGCCGCGTCGAATAGCCGTGGAAGCTCCGCATGGACCAGTCTACGGCCCCGACCCAATAAATCCCTTTTTTCATTTCAATCGCTTTCAGCATTTGGATTCTCCTTTCGGTTGCGTATGGCATTCTCATAAAATTCGTCCGCCGCCAGCTTTGCAGCTTTCCAGTTCGCATTGACGCGGGCGGCAATCAGTTGCTTGCCGATGATGTCCTGATGGAGCCCGTCAAGGCCCAGCCAGTCGGGCAGTTCGCCGTTTGCCGCGTAGGGAGCGAAGACCGCCGCCGTGTCGATGTGAGGCTGGCGCCGCAGGTAATCGTTAAACTCCGCGAAGCGAGCCTGCCATTCGTTGGTGATTTTCTCGCCGAAGATTCGCCTGATGTTCGTCGGATTGATGGGCGGCAGCGTCAGAAAAATCGGGCGGATGCCATAGGAAACGCATTTCTCCTTTATACGTTCCATGTTCTTTATGGCCTCGGCCACGGTGAATTCCCCGGCCCGGAGGTCGTTGGTGCCGCAGAAGATCAGAAGATAATCCGGCGAGAACGGCAACACGTCCCGTTCAAAGCGGTCCGCCATCATTTTGGTCAGGTCGCCGCTTTGGGAGAGATTCACTGCGGGGAAATCGAGATAGGAAAGCCAACTGTACTCCAATTCCTCCGGCCCATGGGACACATGGCCGCCGCCGTGGCTGATGCTGTCGCCCAGCACCGCGATCTCCCAGTGGTGCTCCTCCATTCGGAAAGACGAAGGCGCGGACCATGCCCCGGGAGTTCCCTTGGCGTCCAGTGCACGCACGCGCCAATAAAAAGTCGTGTCGCCGGAGCGGGGCGCGTCGTCGTACTGCTCAGCATTGGGGGAACCCCATTTCGCGACGGGAACGGCGTCCGCATTTCGTTCCGGGTCTTCCGTGTAAAGCGCAATCTCAAAATTTTTGGCGTTATAGGGACGCACCCAGCTATAAACGGGAAACAGCATTGCCGAGCCGCGCCCTTGGGACGGCACCGGATGCAGTACCGGCGTTTCCGTGCGCGGGAGCGCCGCGTTCGTATAAAGCGGCTCCGGGAGACTGAAAGGACTGATGGCCGCGCCGTCCAAGCCGAGGGCGCGGACCCGCCACCAAAGCGGCTGGCTGTCGGAAAGCCCTGCCCGTATTTCATCCAGCGGCAAATTCACCGCGTTCTCAAAAACCTCCGAGGTGCGGAAAATCGCTCGCTTGTCCGTTTCCTGCGGGTCCAGTCCTGCGACGGCGGTGGGGAAAAATTCTAATTGGTAAGCGACGGCGTTGGACTCCTTCGTCCATGTCAGTACCGGCGAATAGGAAACGGGCGCCTGCGCCGAGGTTCGCGTCAGGATTTCCGGCGCGGGCTGTGTGACCGTACCCCCGTGGGCGTCCATGGCGGGCGGCGTGAAGCCCAAAGCGCATGCGGCACAGGCGGCGATCATGCGAAGCCAGCGGGAGATTTTTCGCCAAAGCGGCATTTTCCGTGTCTGCCGTATGCCCCGCCTTTGACGCCTGGTCATCGTTTCCAGCCTCGCCGTGCGCCGGCGGCGCTCTGCCCCCGGCGGCTCTTCGCGTAGTTTTTTCTGCGCTCGTCGGCCAAGAAGTCGCGCACCATGCTCTCCACCCACGCGGGGGGACGCAGTTCGCCACGCTCCCATCGGGACACGACGCCCGCCGGTATCTTGAAGCGGCTGCTGACGTCCGAGGCGGACAGGCCCGCAGCGCGGCACTCCGCCATCATGCGGTTCATCATCGGCTTTTCCCTCCTTGTTCATATTTCAATATTATAACGCCGACTGGCAGGATTTGCCATAGGCAAAAGAGACGGGTGGCGGGCGCTTTTCGTTTTGAGGAAAATCGGAGAATCATTTCAAAAGACGATCTCCATAATACGCCGGAACGAAAAGGGTTAGGACAGTTTGCGCTTTTTTTTGGCACTGAAAATATTGTTCGATTTGTGCAGAATTTTCAGTGGGATTTTTTCTCATTTGAGCTCGCGCAGGCGGTGCGGGTCGTTGGAAATCAAGGGGCGGAAGGATGTGCGGATTCGCGCCGAAATAGGCAGCGATTCTTTCGTGAATACTCCCCGATTTTTTGCTTGCAATCGAAAACGGGCTGTGCTATACTGACGGCGTGATAGATTTTGCACGGCGATGAAGCCATACGGATCGGCGCGGACGGCGCACGGTGTCCGTGTGGTTTTTTTGTTTGTGCGCAAGAGCAACCGAACAATTCTGAAAGGTGGAAATCAAAATGGATGATCTTTTGTATGTGATTCCCGCGAACACGCCGAAAAACAAAATTGCGAGCATGCTGAAATCCCACCCGGAGATCAAGTTCGTCTCGCTGGTCGGCATCGACCTCGCCGGCAACGACACGGACGAAAAGATTCCGATGCGGATTTTCCTGAAGGATATGGATGAATTCTACGCAGGGACGGCGGTGCAGACCGACGGATCCTCGGTGGTGCTGCCGGGCATCGCCACGCTGAACAACGCCAAGGTCGATATGCCCATCGACCCGTCGGTCAACTGGTTCGTCGATTACAACTACGAGCATTTCGACGAGGAAACGGAGCGGCCCGTGGGCACGCTCAGGATTCCCGCGTTTCTGATCCACGAGGGGCGGCGCGTCGATTCCCGCGCGGTGCTGGCCGACACGTTGGATTTCGTCAAAAAAGAGCTGTTGGCGCTCTTCAAGAAGCACCCGAAAATGTCCGGCCTCGAGCACGTCAACGGCGCGGAGGTCGCCGATATCAAGTTCACATCGGCCACGGAGCTGGAGTTTTGGGTCAAGACTCCTTTGGAGGAAGCGGATATCGCCGAAATG
The DNA here is from genome assembly GCA_017619685.1 of Schwartzia sp. (in: firmicutes). Taxonomy (GTDB): domain Bacteria; phylum Bacillota; class Negativicutes; order Selenomonadales; family Selenomonadaceae; genus RUG12372. Next base: position 6,660 of record JAFZRW010000083.1, on the reverse strand, counting down.
AGCGCCTCGCAGGTCATGCAGGAACAGTATTGGCAAAGGACGCGGGGCGCGGTGCGGACCTCTCTCGAGCAGGCTGTGCTGCTCGTCGACAAGTATGGGCTGAAGATGGAAATGGGCCACAAGGAGGTCGGCGGCCTTAAAGGCCATATCAACGAGGCCGGCGCCATGTCCCACGTCTGCGAGCAGCTCGAGATGGACTGGCAGTTTGCCGACGCGCTGCAGGCGGCGGACAACGAGCTCCTCGTCCGCACGCTGGTCAAGGAAGTGTTCCGTGAGAACGGCCTCGAGGTCAATTTCAAGGCGAAGCCGATGATCGGCCTTGCGGGCAACGGCGAGCACACACATATCGGCATGGCGGCGGTCATGAAGGACGGCTCCGTCGTGAACCTCTTCGCGCCGAAGGAAATGAAGAAGGACTTTTTGAGCGCGGTGGGCTACGGCGCCATCATGGGTCTTTTGAAAAACTACGAGGCCATCAATCCGTTGGTGTCGGCGACGAACGATTCGCTGAACCGCCTGAAGCCGGGCTTCGAAGCGCCGGTCTGCATCGTGACCTCGCTGGGCCATTCGCCGGAAATCCCGTCGAGAAACCGTACAATCCTTGCGGGTCTTGTCCGCGACGCGCAGAATCCGTTGGCGACGCGCTTCGAGCTTCGCGCCTGCAATCCGTACACGAACACCTACATCGTGCTGGCGGCGATTTACTCGGCGATGCTGGACGGCGTCAAGGCGGCTGTATCGCATACGACGAAGGAGCTTTTGGCGGAGCTTTCCAAGAAGCCGGACGAGAAGGGCTTCTATCTCGAAAAGGGACGCGCCTATCGGAGCGAGCAGGACGTGTTCGAGGATTACACGCCGGAGGAGCGCGACAGGATGTTCGGCGCGCCGCCCGCGACGGTATGGGAGAACATGGAAAACCTGAACAACTATCCGGAGAAGAAAGCGATAATCACGGCGGGCGGAGCCCTGAACGACGTCATTCTGCACGCTTTCGTCGAGGGCGCGCTGCTCCGCTGGAAGACGGAGCTGATCAGCCGCATCATTCCCGAGAATCGTGCCATCGTCCGCTCCGCGCAGGAGATTGTCAGCGACCTCGTCACCGACCAGGACGCCTACAACTGGACGAAGATCAGCGGAATCCGCAGCTATCTGGCCAAGGACAGCATCGACGAGAAGTCGCTGTTCACCCTGCTGACCAACGCCTTGATGGGCGGCGATTACGCCACGGCGTCGGGATTGCAGGTCGAAATGTACGACAAGGTGGAGGAACTGAAGAGCCTCTACGACGCGTACACGAAAAATATGATCTGATTTTTCGGGGACGGCTATCCTCCGGCGTGGGGGATAGCCGTTTTTAATATTTGTCAGCGCTGTCAAAAAAGAAGGATTCATGATACAATAAAGCGAGTTACTGAGAATAGAAAAAATATAAAAACGAGGCGATCATGAATGGCGAGTCGCGGCGTCTGGGCGGAGATCGATCTTTCGGCGCTCAGGCATAATATTTCTGTAATCAAGAGCCATATCGCAGAGGGCGCGCGGTTTTGCGCGGTGGTAAAAGCGGACGCTTATGGGCATGGAGCGATTGCCGTTGCGCGAGAGGCTGTGGCGATGGGCGCCGATTATTTGGCGGTGGCCGTGCTTTCCGAGGCGGAGACGCTTCGGCGCGCGGGCTTCACGACGCCGATTCTTGTGCTCGGCGCGACGCAATTTGAAGAAGCGGACGCCGTCGTCGATCTCAGTGTGACGCAGGCGGTGTTTTCCGTTGCGGCGGCGAAGGCGCTTTCGGAGGCGGCGGCGCGGCGAGGCGTCCGGGCGAAGGTTCATCTTGCCGTCGATACGGGCATGGGGCGCATCGGCGTCCGGCCCGAGGAGGCAGGGGAAATCGCGGCGGAGATTTCGGCGCTGCCGCATATTGAATTGGAAGGAATGTTTTCCCATTTCGCTTTGGCCGACGCGACGGACAAGACTTTTGCGAAAGAACAGTTCTCGCGTTTCCAAATTGCGATGGACGGAGTGAAGGCCAAGGGCGTCAAGATTCCCATTTGCCATATCGCAAATTCCGCCGCGATATTGGAAATGCCGGAAACCCATCTCGATATGGCGCGGGCGGGAATCATTCTTTACGGACTTGCGCCGTCCGACGAGGTCGGCCACGACGCGGGCCTTTTGCCCGTGATGAGCGTCAAGGCGCGGCTGACCCATCTGAAGACGCTCCATGCCGGGGAGACGGTCAGCTACGGGTGCACGTTCTGTGCATCAAAGGATACACTCGTCGGCACGCTGCCGCTGGGCTACGCCGACGGCTATACGCGTCTGTATGCGGGCAAGGCGAAGGTGGATTTTCATGGGAAGCTTTTGCCGGTGGTCGGGCGCATCTGCATGGACCAGTGCATGGTCGAGCTGACCGGCGCAGAGAATGTCGCCGTCGGCGATACGGTGACGATTATGGGCGGCGACGCGTTGACGGCGGATGCGCTGGCGTCGTGGATCGGCACCATCAATTATGAGGTCGTTTGTATGTTTTCCCCGCGCATTCCGCGCGTGTATGTGGAATAAATTAGCCTTCCCCGATGGGGAGAAATTTGCCAGTGCCATATTTCTTGGCGCCTGCAAGGCGTCAGATGAGTTCATATTAAATAGTAGGAGGAAAGAAACATGGATTTTGCGAAGTATCTGAAGGAATACCCCAACGAGGAAGGGAAGTTCGGCTCGTATGGCGGAGCGTATCTGCCAGAGCAGCTTGTCCCCGCGATGAAGGACATCGAGCAGGCGTATCTGACGATTTGCCATTCCTCGCAGTTCGTCAACGAGCTGCGGCGCATCCGCAAGGAGTTCCAGGGACGCCCGACGCCGGTTTACCATTGCGAGCGTCTTTCCCGCATGATCGGCAACTGCCAGATTTATCTGAAGCGCGAGGACCTGAATCATTCCGGCGCGCACAAGCTCAATCACTGTATGGGCGAGGGGCTCCTGGCGAAATTCATGGGCAAGAAGCGCATCATCGCCGAGACCGGCGCGGGCCAGCACGGCGTAGCCCTGGCGACGGCGGCGGCGTTCTTCGGGCTGGAATGCACGATTTATATGGGCGAGGTCGATATCGCGAAGCAGGCGCCAAACGTGGCGCGCATGAAGGTCCTGGGAGCTGAGGTCGTGCCGGTCAGCCGAGGACTGAAAACATTGAAAGAGGCTGTCGATGCAGCCTTTGAGGATTACCTCGAAAACTATAAGGAAACGATTTACTGCATCGGCTCGGCAGTCGGGCCGCACCCGTTCCCGATGATGGTCCGCGACTTCCAGATGGTGGTCGGCGTCGAGGCGCGCGAGCAGTTCCAGGAAATGATGGGCTTCCTGCCGGATGTGGTGACGGCCTGCGTCGGCGGCGGCAGCAATTCCATCGGCATGTTCATCCCGTTCCTGAACGACCCGGTGGAGATCGTCGGCGTTGAGCCTACCGGCCGGAGCACGAAGATGGGCGACCACGCGGCTTCGATGACCTACGGCTCCGAGGGCGTTATGCACGGCTTCAACAGCATCATGCTGAAGGACGAGAAGGGTGAGCCCGCCCCGGTCTATTCGATTGCCAGCGGCCTCGACTATCCGTCCGTCGGCCCGGAGCACGCGTTCCTGCATGACGTGGGTCGCGTGAAGTATGACGTGGCGTCGGACGAGGAGGCGGTGGACGCGTTCTTCAAGCTGTCCCGCTACGAGGGCATCATTCCGGCCCTCGAAAGCTCCCACGCGGTGGCCTACGCGATGCGCCGCGCGAAGGAAATGGGCGAAGGCTCGATCCTCGTTAATCTCAGCGGACGCGGCGACAAGGACCTCGACTATGTGATCGAGAAGTACGGCTACGGAGAGAAATACAAGGACTTCAAATAATAATTGGAAGATAGTAGAAATCCCCGGCGGTCGCTCTTGTGTTGGGCGGCAACCGGGGATTTGTTTTTGCGGAAAACTTTTCAAAAATCTTTTCAAAAAGATATAGACAAAAAGTCAAATTTGCGTTATAGTTTAATTGGAAGTTAGCACTCACTCGCCCTGAGTGCTAACAGGAAAGGGCGAGAAGTATGGACGATAGGAAGCAGCGCGTCCTGCAGGCGGTGGTGCAGGACTACATCGAGTCGGCGGAGCCGGTCGGGTCGCGCACCATCGCGCGGCGGCACGACCTCGGCGTCAGCCCGGCGACAATCCGAAACGAGATGGCCGATCTTGAGATGCTCGGCTATCTTGAGCATATCCATACGTCCTCCGGCCGCATTCCCTCGTCGAAGGGCTATCGATTCTATGTGGACGGGCTGATGCAGCCGACGAGCCTCACCGACGAGGAGAAGGCGCAGATCGACCGCTGGTATCTGGCGCGGGTCAGACGCATCGAGGAAGTCTTTCAGGAGACGGCGCGGCTGATATCCCGTGTGACGAAGAACGTCGCGCTGGTGCTGGCGCCTCAGATGACGAAGTCAGCGTTCCGTTGCTTGCAGTTTCTGCCTCTCGACGACCGCCGCTCCGTGGCGGTGCTGATGACCGACGCTGGCTTCATCGAGAACCGTATCGTCGCGATGCCGTCGGGGGCGACCTTCGAGGATTTCCAGCGCATGGCGCGGGTCGTCAACGATTGCTTGGCGGGCTGCACCCTCGACGCGATTCCGAAAGCCGCGTACCGGAAAATCCGCTCGGAGATTTCCGACGAGAATCTTTACGAAGCGGCAATCGACGTCATCAGTTGCGCGTTGGACGATACCGAGGGCCGCGAACGGCTGTATCTCGGCGGCACGCGGGAAATGCTTTCCCAGCCGGAGTTTCGGGACGTGGAGCGGGTCAAGGAAATTCTGATGATGTTGGAGGAAGAACAGCTTCTGAAGGAGATTCTCCACGCGCACCTCGGCGAAGGGCTTCGCGTCACGATTGGCAGGGAAAACGACTACAAAGGGATTCAGGATTGCAGCATCGTCACGGCGACCTACCATTTGGACGGCGAGCTTTTGGGCACCATCGCGGTGCTCGGCCCGACGCGCATGGAGTACGGCAAGGCGATGTCGCTCCTCGGCTATATGAACGAGCATCTGTCCGATGTGGTCAGGAAACTCGGTTGGCAGGGGTGATGGATATGACGGCATTTGAAAAAGAAAAATTGAAGAAAAAGGATGAGGCAAGCTTGGAGGATATGAAGGAACAGATCAACGAGGCGCTGGCGGAGGAAATGGCGGAGCGCCGCGCGTTTAATCAGGACGCGCAGGAAGATGCGCCGCAGCAGGAGGCCGGGGAGACGCAGGCGGGAGAAACTGAGGAGGCAGTTGAGCCGGACGCCGACGCGCTTCGCGAGAAATACGAGGCGGAGCTTGCCGAAAAGGAAAACCGGTACTTGCGGTTGCAGGCGGATTTTGAGAATTTCCGCCGCCGCACGCGGCAGGAGAAGGAAGAATTGGGCAACCTCGTCACGCAGAATCTTTTGAAGGATCTCCTGCCGTTTCTCGACAATTTCGAGCGCGCTTTGGCGGCGGAAAACAGCGACGCCGAGAGCCTGCGGGCGGGCGTCGAGATGATGTACAAACAGCTTGTGGAGGCGTTGAAAAAGGAAGGGCTCGAATATATCGAGACAAAGGGGAAGCCCTTCGACCCGAACTTCCACCAAGCCGTCATGCGCGTCGAGGACGCGGAGAAGGAGGACGGCGCCATTGTCGCCGAGCTGCAGAAGGGATACATGGCCAAAGGTCGGGTGATTCGCCCGAGCATGGTGCAGGTAGTCGGAAATTAGAGTGAACCTTGCCTTCCCCTTTGGGGAAGGTGGCAGCCGAAGGCTGACGGATGAGGTTTTACAACGCAATGTTTAACACAAGCGGCAACGTCGAAGAACCTCACCCACCGCTAACGCGGTCCCCCCTCCCCAAAGGGGAGGGCAAGGATTACATAGATAATAAAAATTTAATGCATATTTGATAGGAGGAAATCATCATGGCAAAAGTAATCGGTATTGATTTGGGAACGACGAATTCGGTCGTATCCGTTATGGAGGGCGGCGAGCCCACCGTCATCACGAACCCGGAAGGCAGCCGCCTGACTCCGTCGGTGGTCGGTTTTACGAAGGACGGCCAGCGTCTGATCGGCCAGCTCGCGAAGCGGCAGGCAGTGTCGAATCCGGACCGCACGATCGCTTCAATCAAGCGGCACATGGGCGAAAAGGATTACAAGGTAACAATCGACGACAAGAGCTATACGCCGCCGGAAATTTCCGCGATGGTGCTGCAAAAGCTGAAGGCCGACGCGGAAACGTACCTCGGCGAGACGGTCACCCAGGCCGTCATCACGGTCCCGGCGTACTTCAACGACAGTCAACGGCAGGCCACGAAAGACGCGGGCAAGATTGCGGGTCTCGACGTGCTCCGCATCATCAACGAGCCGACGGCGGCGGCGCTGGCCTACGGCCTCGACAAGGACAACGACGAGACGATTCTCGTATTCGACCTCGGCGGCGGCACCTTCGACGTTTCGATTCTCGAGCTCGGCGACGGCGTCTTCGAGGTCAAGGCGACCAACGGCAACACGCATCTCGGCGGCGACGATTTCGATCATCGCATCGTCGACTGGATGGTGGCGGAGTTCAAGAAGGACAACGGAATCGACCTCGCGGCGGACAAGATGAGCAAGCAGCGTCTCGTCGAG
>JAFZRW010000082.1 GCA_017619685.1 Schwartzia sp. (in: firmicutes) | reverse complement strand
CTCGTTCATCGAGCCTTCCTCGACCAGCGACGTCTCCTCGTCGTGGCTGATAATGACCTTGTCAAACGAACGCAGATAATCAAATCCGTTCAGCATCACTTTGGCGTTTTGCACATAATGACCGTCATCGGAGAACGCGACCGCGCCGACGCTCGCCATATCGCCGACCTCCGCAAGTTCCTTCCCTTGCTGGCCCTTTGTCAACGCGCCGATGAATTTCACATGAACGACGCCGACTTCCTCCGCACGTTTTTGAAGACTGCGTACCAGCGTCGCGTTGTCGACGACGGGCTTCGTGTTCGGCATGGTTGCAACCGTCGTAAACCCTCCGGCCGCCGCCGCGCGCGTTCCCGAAACAAAATCTTCCTTTGCCTCCTGCCCCGGCTCCCGCAGATGCGCGTGCATATCAATCAGTCCGGGTACGACGACTTTGCCTTCCGCAGAAATGACCTTTGCACCTTCCGATGAAAGCTTTTCGCCGACGGCGGCGATTTTTCCGTCCTCCACCAAAACGTCGGCTTTCTTATCTATATGATTAGCGGGATCGATGACACGACCGCCCTGGATCAGATATTTCATTGCGCCTTCCCTCCCATCAAGACAAGCGCGAGAAGCGCCATACGAACGGCGACGCCGTTCTGCACCTGCTCTTGTATCGCCGAGTGGTCGCCGTAAGCCACTTCGGGAGAAATTTCAAGCCCTTTGTTCATCGGTCCCGGGTGCAGGATCAGCACATCTTTCTTCGCGAGCGCGAGCCGCGCGTTGTTGATGCCGTAAAGGCGCGCGTATTCGCGCTTCGACGGGAACAGTCCCGCTTTCTGGCGCTCCAGCTGAATCCGCAGCACATTGATCGCGTCGGCGTCCCGGATCGCGTCCTCGACGCGCTCATGGACGAAGATGCCCGGTTCCTCGGAAAGGAAGCGCGGCAGCATCGTTCCCGGCCCCGCAAGGTGCACCTCGATTCCCATGCGGCGCATGCCCCAAATATCGGAGCGGGCGACGCGGCTGTGAAGAATATCGCCGAGGATTGCGACTTTAAGTCCTTCCAGATGACCTTTATGTTGGAGCAACGTGAAAAGGTTCAGCAGACCCTGCGACGGATGCGCATGTGCGCCGTCGCCCGCATTGACGATTACCGGATGGCCGACGACTTTTGTGGCATATTCTGCAGCGCCTTCTTCTTTATGGCGCATGACGATAGCATCAAATCCCATCGCTTCGACGGTAAGCAGCGTATCGCGCAAGCTTTCGCCCTTGACAATACTGGACGTTCCCGCCGTAATGTTGACGACGTCAGCGCCGAGATATTTGCCGGCCGTCTCGAAAGAAGTACGCGTTCGCGTGCTCGGCTCATAAAAAAGCGTCACAATAGATTTTCCGCGAAGCGTCGGCACCTTCTTGATGTCGCGATGAATAACGGATTTCATTTCCTTGGCTGTTTCCAGCACAAGCTCGATCTCCTCCCGGCTGAAATCCTCCAGCCCGAGGATGTGCTTTCCCCGCAGGGAAACAGGGTTTTTAGCCAATCCACTCAACTCCTTTAATGGGAGAGTTCGCGCAACGACCGCAAAAAAAATCTTTCTCATGCGAAGGCATAAGAAAGATTTTCAGCAATATTCACGACCGCTGAACGGCATCCCCTTATTAGCCTCACAGGACCAATTTCAAAGGTATATTTTCTGTTTCAGATAATATCATTATCTGTATGCGCTGTCAAATATTGTAAGGCGCAAAGAGTTTCCTCATATACTTCCAGCCTTTGTCCACCGTTTTGATAACGAAAGGCATGAGCGTCGGACGATGAACGACAAGCTGCATGAGCTTGCGCCGGGCAAGACGGTATTCGGCGTCGAGGGAACGGAGATAGTCCTCCATTTCCATTTCGACAGAAACCGCCGGGATTTGCGACTCTTCAATCTCGCAGCTTCGTCCCAGGATATTCGCCGCGTCGCCTCGGAACGGAATATACGATTCGAGGCCAAGCTCCGAGGAAATGTTGTTCTTCAACGCTTCCTGCGCCGTCGCTTCGCCGTGCACGATGAACACTTTGGCCGGTTTTGGCTCTTCGATGCAGCCGATCCAGCGAATCAACTGATTGGCGTCGGCATGAGCGGAAAAACCGTCCAGCATTTTTATCGTCGCCCGTACGGCAATCTCTTCGCCCATTACGCGGACGCGCTTCATACCGTCCACGAGACGGCGCCCCAAGCTTCCCTCTGCCTGATAACCCGCGAAAAGTATCGTCGACTCCGGTCTCCAAAGATTATGCTTCAAATGATGGAGAATACGCCCCGCGTCTGCCATGCCGCTTGCGGAAAGAATGATAGCCGAGCTTTCGGAGCTGTTGAGCGCCTGAGATTCCGCCGCCGTCTTGCAGATGCGAAGCTGCGGCATTTGCGGGAGTTTTCCATCGCGATCCAAAAGCGCCAACGTCTCGTCGTCGAAATCCTGGCTGTTCTGGACGAAAATCCGCGTGGCCGCAATTGCCAGCGGACTGTCCAAAATAATCGGAACATCGTCGATCCGTCCTGCTTTCCACAGCTTGTAGAAATAATACAGGAGCGTTTGCGTCCTGCCGACAGCGAAAGCCGGAATGATCAAATTGCCGCCGCGATCCATCGTATCGTTGACGATTTCTGCCAACGCGCTCTCTTTGTCGTACACCTGATGCAGCCGATCGCCGTAAGTAGACTCGACAATCAAGAAATCCGCGCCTCGAATGATGCTCGGGTCTTTGATGATTGGCTGAGCCGGCTGACCGAGATCGCCGGAAAAAACGAACTTCGTCGTTTTCCCCTCTTCCGTGACGAATAACTCAATGATTGCAGAGCCGATGATATGTCCGGCGTCGCGGTAAACGACTCTGATATGGTCGGAGACGGAGAATTCCTCCTGATAGGAAATCGGCCGAAAATGCTGCAGCGCTTTCATGGCGTCCTCGACCGTGTAAAGCGGCTCCACATGCTCTGCGCCGCTTCGACTCCCCTTGCGGTTTCGCATTTCCGTGTCGGCTTCCTGAATATGCGCGGAATCAGGCAACATGATCTGCGCCAAGTCGCAAGTCGTTTTTGTCGCGTAAACAGGCCCTTTGAATCCGGCTCGGCACAATTTCGGAATCAGACCGCAATGGTCGACGTGGGCGTGCGTCAAAAGGACTGCGTCCAATTCGGCTGGAGCAAATAAGAAATCTTCATGATTCAATTCCTTGATTCGTTTCGACCCTTGAAACATACCGCAGTCAATCAGGATCTTTGTATCCTGGACTTCCAGCAGATAACACGATCCCGTCACAGTATGCGCCGCGCCCAAAAATCTCAACCGCATATACGACACCCCTTTCTCCAAACCTTTTTAATTCTTCTCGCCAATAATTCGGACTTCCGGCTCAAGCTGAACGCCGGTCCTCGTCTGCACGCGTTTTTTTACTTCGGAAATGACGTTCAAAACGTCTGCCGCCGTCGCGTTTCCGAGATTGACGACAAACCCCGCATGTTTTTCCGATACCTGTGCGTCGCCGACGGCAAACCCTTTTAATCCCGTTTCGTCGATCAGCGTTCCGGCAAACAATCCAGGGGGGCGCTTAAACGTGCTTCCGGCGCTCGGCTTGTCCAACGGCTGTTTTTCCATACGCCGTCTCGTATAATCCGTCATTTTTTCCTGAATAGCGTCGGGAGATCCTTCCGTAAGTTCAAGTTCAATCTCGCAGATGATTTGGCCGTTCTTTTGGAACGCGCTGTTTCTATAGCCAAATTCCATTTCACCATTTTGATATCGGACAATCTCTCCGTCGAGCGTAACTGCCGTGACGGCGCGAACAACTTGACTCATCTCTCCGTCGTAAGCGCCCGCGTTCATAAAGACGGCCCCGCCGAGGCTTCCCGGAATCCCGACGGCAAACTCAAGTCCGGAAAGCGAATGACTGGCTGCAAATAAAGATACCGTGCCTAAAGTTGCTCCTGCGCCCGCCTTGATGCGCGTCCCTTCTCTTTCAATATTCGAAAACGGTTTGCCGAACGAAATCACCAATCCTCGGATTCCTCCGTCCAAAACGAGAACGTTCGATCCGTTTCCCAGAATCGTCACAGGAATTTTGTTTCCCTTTGCAAACTTCAATATTTGCGTCAGTTCCTCCGTCGAAGACGGCAAAACGAATGCGTCCGCGCTGCCTCCGATGCGAAACGTCGTGTGGCGCGTCATCGGTTCGTTTATGAGAATCCGCTCGGAAGGAAGGATCTTTCGCAATCCTTCGATCAATCGTTCATCAATCTTGCAATTCATTCGTGTTTTCACCTCACGCCTGCAGGGAAGGAAATGAAAGCTGGCGCAGCGCTTCGTAGGAAGCGATCGCTACCGCGTTGGACAGATTGAGAGAACGGGCTTCCGATCGCATGGGGATTTTCACGGTTGTATCCCAATGAGCATGCAAAAGGTCTTCCGGCAATCCGGCCGTTTCTTTCCCGAATACGAGATAATCATCCTGTGTAAAAGAAATTTCTGTATAAATACGATCCGCTTTCGTTGAAAAGAAATAATACGACGCATCGGCGTCCGCCTCGAAAAGTTCTTCAATGGAATCGTGGTAAAAAATCTGAACCAGATGCCAATAATCAAGACCGGCGCGTTTCAGATATTTATCGTCAGTGGAAAATCCCAGCGGGCGCACAAGATGGAGCGCCAGGCCGGTAGCCGCGCAAAGGCGGGCAATATTTCCCGTATTTCCGGGAATTTCCGGTTCGACTAAAACAATGTGCAATTCTTCACCTGCTCTTGTGGATATAAAAATAGATTGTGCATCTCATGGTTACACAATCTATTTTCGTCATTATTCTTCTATTTCATAATTCGCGTATATATTTTGCACGTCGTCATGCTCTTCGAGCGCGTCAACGAGCGCCATCAATTTTTCCGCTTCTTTTCCTTCCACTTTTACCATCGTATCCGGCACCATCGTGACCTCCGCCGAAGCAGTTTCGATACCTTTCTCGCCCAGCGCTTTCTCTATGGCGTCATAATCCGCAGGAGCGGCTGTGATTTCGAAAACATCGTCTTCGGATTTCATATCTTCCGCTCCGGCTTCAAGTACGATATTCAACAATTCGTCTTCGTCCCCGAAAGTTTCTTTTTCGACGACAAAAACTGCTTTTTGCTTAAACATCCAGCCGACGCAGCCGGTTTCGCCGAGATTTCCGCCATGCTTGGAGAAAAGATGGCGAACGTCTGCGGCCGTGCGGTTGCGATTGTCTGTCATGATATCCAGCATTACGGCGACGCCGCCGGGTCCGTATCCTTCATACGTAAATTCTTCGTATCCGGCGCCTTCGGACGCGCCCAGGCCTTTTTGAATCGCGCGTTGAATATTATCTTTCGGGATATTGTTTGCCTTCGCCTTGGAAAGGGCCAGCTTCAAGCGCATGTTTCCCGTGGGATCTGCGCCCCCCATCTGCACCGCGATCGTAATCTCACGACCGATTTTTGTCGTAATCTTTCCGCGAATGGCGTCGTTTGCGCCTTTTTTCCGTTTGATGTTTGCCCATTTGGAATGTCCAGACATAAATAAAACTCTCCTTTGCTTGTTAAACGTAAATATTATAGCATAGCCTTTTTAGAAAAGCAAAATTTACAGCGTTTGCAAGGCGTCTTCAAGCGCGTTCAGCAGATTTTCTATATCTTCTTCTGTAATGACCAACGGAGGTTGGAAGGCCAAAACGTTCCGTCCCAGACCGTTTTTCCCAACCAGGAAGCCCCGGTCTTTCATTTTTTCCAGAACGGCGTCGACAGCTTCCGGATTCGGAGCGCCGTCAGAGCGGATGAGTTCGGCGCCGACCATGAGCCCGAGGCCCCGAACATCGCCGATGACAGGATAACGCGCCGCCAGTTCTTTTAGCCCGCGCATGAGCTGATTTCCTCGCAACTCAGCGTTTCCTGCAAGGTCGTGTCCTTCGATGTAATCAAGAACCGCCAAACCGGCAGCCGAGGAAACGGGGTTGCCTCCCAGCGTCGAGGCCCCCGGTTTCGTATAGACGTCGGCAATCTTGGCAGAAGAAATGAACGCGCTGATGGGCGCGCCGTTTCCAAGCGCCTTTGCCATGGACATAATGTCGGGAGTGACCTCATAGTGCTCTATGGCAAACATTTTGCCTGTCCGTGCGAAACCGGTCTGAACTTCGTCGATAATGAGCAGCGTCCCATAGCGGGCTAAAATCTCTTTCAGACGACGGAAATAGCCTTTCGGCGGAACGACAATTCCCGCGTTGCCCTGCACCGTTTCAGCGATAAACGCGGCTGGACGTCCCGACGTCGCCGTCTTGATGATATCCTCGACCATATCGGCACAGGCAAGATCACATTCCGGACAGCGTTTTCCCAATGGGCATCGGTAGCAATACGGATTGGGCGCAAAATGAATGCCGCCGGCCGGATGGGGATCAGTGCGCCACATCCCGATACCTGTGAGGTTCATGGCCAGCTTGGTCCGTCCGTGCAAACCGCCGCGAAGCGCTAAAAATTCATTGCCGCCTGTATATATCGAAGCGAGCAGCAACGCCCCTTCATTGGCTTCTGTTCCGGTGGAGCAAAAGAACGATTTCTGAAGATCTCCCGGCGTGACGTTTGCAAGCCGCTCCGCAAGTCGGACAAAGTTTTCCGTGAGATAAATATTGCAAACATGCTGAAGCGTTTTTACCTGCTCGCAAATCTTATCCGTGATCTCGGGATTGCAATGTCCGCAGTTGATAACGGAAACGCCTGCAAAACAATCCAGATATTTCTTTCCTGTATGGTCGAACAGATATTGCATGGAGCCGCGGACGAATTCGGGCGGATCATTGTAAAAATGCGCAAGGCAAGGCATGATATACTGTTTCTTCTTTTCCAAGATTCCTTGCGGTCCAATATACGCTTCCATATACTTCCCTCCTATACGGCCTTAGAAAATCGGAAAACTCCGGCGCCCAGCGGACGCGGTCCGCCGGACTGAATGCGGCTTAACGGCGGCAATTCCTCTTCCCCATTGACAATCGCGTCAAGCGCGCTCCGATAAAAGTCGGTAAGAACGCTGGTCCATTCCGGCGTATAATCATGCGCCTCGATGCGATAAGAAAAAACGCCGTTCAGATTGCGAAGATGCGGATATAAGCAGATATCCTTCGCAAATAAAATGTGATTTCGTCCATATTGGTCGATACGAATTGAATGCTTTTCTCCGGCTTCATCCAAGAGCGCATAATGACGCTCTGAAAAATTCACGTCGGCGAAGGCGTCCGGAGAAAGCGAAAACGCCGGGATGTTATGGTCGCACAACATGGCCGCATAAGCGCCGTGAATTACGATTTCCAAAGGCATAACAGCGCTTTGGAGCAATTCCTGCAGCGCTTCGGGCGGCAATTCCAAGGAAATTGCCGCAAGGGTCACGCCATGGGCTTTCAAGAACTCCAACGCCTTATGGTTGCATAAATTCATAGAGACGTCCGCTTGTATCGGAATATCTGTATGCTCTTTCGCCAGTTCCAATGTTCCCGGATTCCCGATGCACAGGCCGTCCGGATGTATAGCGTCGAGCCCCGCTAAAAATTGTTCCAGCTCGCCGCATTCCCGCCGCATCGTTGTTCTTGGAGTCTCGACGACAGCAAGGGCATTGTGTTTATGCGCATACTCTACAACGCTTTGAATGGTTTGCAGCGTCCATGGACGACGAGGTCGATATACGTCGCCGCCGATGTAGACTGCGTTCGCTCCGTGATCGACAGCGGCCATAGCGCACTCTTCGTCCGAAGCACGAACGGCGAGGCGGAAATCTTTTCTCATATCCCGCGTTGAATCGCACAAGGCAATTTCATTGACTGCCGGCACATCGGCTTCAGGTACGGCATGACTGAAAAAACGCGGCTCTCGTTTCCCGTCCCATCCGATGTCTTTCGCCGTGACCTTTCCTAAAGCGGAACAAGTACTGTAATCGCGAACCCTTCCGTCAAACATTTTTTGCCAATCCGATTCATTGATCGTATAGCCGGACGGATCGGCAAGATATGCGTCTATCGCCTTTCGATACAAACTGACGATATGGAATACGAACTCCGGAGGCCGCATGCGGCCTTCAATTTTAAAGGAAAACACGCCTGCCTGGATAAGCTCCGGAATATGCCGGTACATGCACATATCGTTCAAGGCGAGTTTATATGCGCCGCGGCCTTCTTTTTCCAACGTTTCTCCCGTTTCGTCATCAATCAGGCGATACGGCCAGCGGCATGGCTTTAAGCATAATCCGCGATTGCTGCTCTTATTGAAAAGAACACCGGAATGAATGCATTGACCGCTTTCCGATATGCACATATCCCCATGAATGAAGTATTCCACTTCCATTCCTGTCCGTTCTTTCAGAAGAGCCAATTCCGCAAGAGACAGTTCACGGCTCGCAACGATGCGGCTGATTCCGCACTCCTTCAGTAATTTTATCGCAGGCTCATTATGAATATTCATCATAACGGACGCGTGCATCGGAAGATTCAATCCAAGGGAACGGACAAGCTGGATCAGCGCAAAATCCTGTACGAGAATCGCGTCCGGTTTTATGTCGGCGAGATAGCGAAGGAATCGCTCAAGATCGGCCAATTCATTCTCATAGATGAGGTTGTTGATTGTCACATACAATCTTGTGCCATGTTCGTGCGCAAACGTGATTGCATTCGCAAGCGCTTCGTCGTCAAAATTCATATCCTGACGATGAAGCCGCATATTGAAATGCTTTCCTCCAAGATATACGGCGTCCGCCCCTGCCTTGACGGCAGCTTCGAGCGAATCCCAATTACCCGCAGGGGCCAGCAGCTCGACGGACGTACGATTCAAGATCATAGCAAATCCTCCCAGAGAAACCTCGATGTTGTTTCCTTAAAAAATTATCCCCCGGCACCGCCGAGGGATAATCTTTTGCCTGTTTAACGCTTCGAGAACTGCGAAGCCTTACGGGCTTTCTTCAAACCGTATTTACGTCTCTCTTTTTCACGAGAATCGCGAGTCAAAAATCCTGCTTTTTTCAACGCAGAACGGAACTCGCCGTCAATTTCGAGCAACGCGCGGGCAATACCGTGACGAATCGCTCCTGCCTGTCCGGACGCTCCGCCGCCGGAAACGCTGGCCACAACATCATATTTATCGGCCATTTCCGTCAGCGCCAACGGCTGACGAACGATAAGTTCCAAGGTCTTAAGGCCGAAATACTCTTCCATTTCGCGACCGTTGATGGTAACTTTTCCAGCACCCGGAACCAGACGAACTCTGGCAACCGAGGACTTCCTGCGGCCAGTGCCGTAGTAATTGACCAATGCCATAAATTGTTCCTCCTAATTCCAGTCTCAATTCAATTTCAAAACTTCCGGCTTCTGTGCAGCATGCGGATGCTCCGCGCCTGCATAGACATTCAGCTTACGATACATCTGTGCGCCGAGCCGATTCTTCGGAAGCATTCCGCGAACCGCATGCTCCACGACGCGCTCCGGCATTTTCTGGAGCATCTGCTCCGCCGTGGTGAAAGAAGTTCCGCCGGGATAACCGGAATAACGGAAATACGTCTTCTTCTTGAGCTTTTTACCGGTAAATACAACCTTGTCTGCATTGACAACAATAACATAATCGCCGGTATCTACATGCGGCGTATACGTCGGTTTATGCTTGCCGCGCAAGACTTTTGCGATTTCGGCGGCCAGTCGTCCGACAGTCTGGCCTTCCGCATCAACGACATACCATTTGCGTTCAATATTGGACGCATTCGCCATGAACGTTGTCTTCACGCAATAACCCTCCCCAAATAATAGACATTACTTACAAAATAAAATATACGCGAAGCGTTGCAGCTTAGTTACCGGGGCTTGTGGGAACTCGGCCGCAACTTCACATAAAGGTATTTTAGTAAAAATCATCCATGAAGTCAAGCAATATTTACAGCATTTGTAAAAAACTTTCCTCAAATTATGCTTCTGCTTCTGCTGCCGGCCGCTTCGTTGCCTGCTGGCGTTTTCGATTGCGATAGCTTCGAATCTCACTCCATGTTGCAATCGAAGTGATTGCGGAAAGGCCGGTCACCATGCCTGCGCGCCAAAGCGGGGTTTCCGTCATGGCATGCAGGGATCTCCAAACCTCAAAATATCCGTTGAACGCGATGCAAAAAATCGCTACGCCGACCACTGCCGCCATCTTCCCGAGAGGAGCGATCGCATACGAAAAAATAAGAATCAATCCGATGGCTGCAATGCCGCCGACAAATAAATCGGCCACAAGCGGAATCATGCTCCCGCTGCCCTCGTAGCGAAGCTCTAAAATGTATAGCCCGCCTTTGACGCCGACATATAAAAACAGACCGAATGGAAGAATCATCAGCCAATATAACCATTCAAACAGTTTTTTCATTGCATCTGAACCTCCCCACGTATCAAACGCATTCTACGTCAAGGAAACACGGATTCCAATTGATATTTTATCATAATATGATGCAAATGTCAGCAACACTATAGTACCGTAAAAACGACCCGTCAGAATTATTTGTCTGACGGGCCGTTCAATCTATTCAGTTGACTCAGTCTTTGGGATTATATTCTACAATTTGAACGTCCGGAACAATATTGAGATCGAGTATATCTTCGTCTGTGACACGAATCAGCGGACGCGCCACATAATCATTCGTATATCGGACGATCGTGCCCGTCAGGCCGTTGGAAAGCATGACACGCGAACCGAGGAAAGCTTCCTTGAGATGGGTAAGGAACGGGACGCAAACCGTCGGATCCAGTTTCGTATACATATCGGCCGTGATTTTATCGATAGCGGCAAACGGCGTTTCTTTTCGGAAGCCTTCGCGCTCGGTCGTAATATTGTCGTAAAAATTGGCCAGTGAAACGATTCGCGCATATAGATGGATATCGTTGCCGCTGATGCCGAACGGAAATCCACTTCCGTCCATAGCTTCATGATGCTGCAAAGCGGCAAGTTTCACACCGTCGGAAAGTTCTGGGCTGGTCGCAAGGATTTGCTGCCCGTCAACCGTATGCTGTTCATAAGCGTCTCGCTCGTCTCCAGTCAAAGTCTCGACGTTTTTATCAAGAAGTCTTTCCGGGAATTTCGTCTTTCCGATATCATGCAGGAACCCGGCAAGAATAATATCCTGTGTCTCCTTCGGGGAAAGATGCATCCATTTAGCGAGTACGCCCGACAGAATAGATACGCGCACAGAATGGTTGTACACGTCAGCGGCAAGATGATTGACTTCTAAAAGATAATCCATTACGCCGCTTTCCTTGGCCATCGGAGCTATAGTATCCTTGATGACTGCCTTCGACTTTGCGATAGGCGCTTGGCCGCTGCTTTTCGCTTCGTCAAAAATCGAGCGCGCCGTATGAATGACGTCCTTATATTCAGAAACGAAAGCGCTGCCGGTATCGAAGAGTGCAGATACGTTTTGAAACGCTTCGCTGAGTTCATATTCATCTTTAATATAAACGATAGGGATATCAAGAAAAGCAAGGCGAGTGATATGCGCTTTGGTGAGAAGCGTACCTTCAGACAGAATGACCATCATCTCGTCGTTGATAAGAGAACGCGCGAGAATCATTCCGGGCTGAAGTTCTTCTACGGGTATGGATCGCAAGGTAATTCCTCCTTTGGCAGGAATAATCTGCCGATTCATCGGTCCACTCTATTATATCATGTTTATATTCGTGAGATAAATTGCTTTTCCTTTATTTTTTAGAAATGTTTTATAAATGAAGAAAAAATCCTATTCCACTAGTATCATTATATCGGCTGTTTCTGATGAAAACGTATCGCTTATCGGATGGGAAGCAACAGTTCTTTCCACGCTTCTAAAAGCGCGTCCATGCGCCATCGGGCATTTGCGGGACTGGTAGACGGGAGTTTCAGGATTCGAAGATTGGGCCGATCGAAAAGCGGACGGTTCATTTTAGAGAAAATCGCGTATGCTTTACCGCCGTTTAGGCCAATAGTATGTATTTGCTTCCATTTTTTCAAAAACTTTATAAAATCGTTTGCCTTTGCGTTTCTGATATCGGAATCGAGACTCCCTGCCCGATCGCAGCTATGGATGGCGTCCCAAAGCGCCACATGATGACGCAGCAGCATTGAGATTCGTTCCTTATATGCAGTCGGCGTTTCTTGCTCATTCAAAAGTTTCGCCATCAACGGCCAAAAACGATTGGCCGGATGAGCGTAATATTCCTGCGCCATAAGAGACGCCTCGCCTGGCATCGAGCCCAGGATCAGGATATTGCATTGGCCGTCTATGCTCGGCGACAGACCGACGCAATGGGAACTGTTATCCGGCACGAAAAACACCCTTTCCTTAACTTTGCTTTATAAGAACATATTATCAACCTTGACGTTGGCGTAACCATAGGCATATAATTACGCCAAACGCAAAAATGAAAGGAAGTATATCATGGGAATCGCCAGAGAAAACGAGATACAAAATATTGTACGGGAAATTCTCGCCGATTACAACAAAGATCGGGCCATTGACCAGCGCGACGTATCGACGCAAGTCGACGAAAAAGCCGTCGTCGATATCGTGCAGGAACTCCTTCGTATCCTTTTCCCCGGGTATTATCGCAAAGAATCATACAGCCCGCACAACGACATGAGAAATCTTTCTTTCTTTATTGAAGAGATAGAATTCCAGCTCACAAGACAAGTCGCGGCGGCGCTGCGCGGTCTTCCCGCTTATGAGCATGTCGACGAACCTGTGGTTCAGAGAGAAGCGCAGCGAATCGTATTTGCGTTTCTGCATCGCATCCCGGCGCTTCGTTCGCTTGTCAATTCCGATCTTGAAGCCGCCTTTGACGGCGACCCTGCGGCAAAAAGCATGGAAGAGATCGTACTTGCCTATCCGGGCCTGCTTGCCATTACGATATATCGGATAGCGCACGAGTTGTTTAATCTGCGCGTGCCGCTCATACCGCGAATGATGACGGAATACGCGCATAGCCGTACGGGCGTCGACATTCATCCGGGCGCAACGATCGGCCGGTGGTTTTTCATAGACCACGCGACAGGCGTTGTCGTCGGCGAAACATCCATTATCGGAGAACGGGTAAAACTCTACCAGGGTGTGACGATCGGCGCGCTATCCACGCGCGGCGGGCAAAAACTGAAAGGCGTAAAACGTCACCCGACCATCGAAGACAATGTGACGATTTATTCCGGCGCCTCCATTCTCGGCGGAGAAACCGTCATCGGAAGGAATTCCGTAATCGGCGGCAACTCGTTCATCACACAATCTATCAAGCCGAACACCCGCGTCAGTATAAAAAATCAGGAACTTCAAATTGACGAACATGACGGCGAGACTTTTTGCGAACACGATATAGCCCCGGGCGCATGGTTCTATACGATATAACCTAAAAGGGACTGCATCAGAAACGATGCAGTCCCTATAATTTTAACGATTTTTCAATATGTCTTTCGTGATGTTCGCCACATTTTCCTTTGTAAAACCGAAATGCTTGAACAATACGCCGCCGGGAGCGGACGCGCCAAAACCTTGCATGGCCACGATTGCACCGTCAAGACCGACATAGCGCTCCCAGCCGTAGGACGACAACGCCTCTACCGCGACGCGGGCGCGTATTTTTTTCGGCAACACTTTTTCGCGATACGTCTCGTTTTGAGCGTCAAAAAGTTCCATACATGGCATGCTGACGACTCTTACGTCTACGCCGTCCGTTTTCAAAAGAGCCTGCGCCTCGATTGCAAGCGCCACTTCGGAACCGCTGGCAATCAGAATGGCGTCCGGCGTTTCTTTTTCCGACGGAGAAACGACATACGCGCCTTTGAGCGCATCTTTGCTGCTGCCCGAAAGCTGCGGCAGATTTTGGCGGCTCAGGACGAGCGCCGTAGGCGTCTCCTTGCTCGTTACAGCCAGATACCAACCAGCCGCCGTCTCCGTGGCGTCTGCCGGACGGAACACATTCACATTTGGCTGTGCGCGCAGCATCGCAAGCTGTTCAATCGGCTCGTGCGTCGGTCCATCCTCCCCCACGCCGATACTGTCATGCGTAAACACATAGGTCACAGGCAGTTTCATTAACGACGCGAGACGAAGCATCGGTTTCGTGTAATCGCTGAACACGAAGAACGTAGCCACATAAGGGCGAAGTCCGCCGTGAAGCGCGAGCCCGTTTGCAATCGCTGCCATGGCCAGCTCGCGAACGCCGAAATGGATATTGCGGCCTGCATAGTTTTCCTTTGAGAAATCGCCCGCGTCGTCCATATTCGTTTTGTTGGAAGGGCCGAGATCGGCGCTTCCGCCAAAAAGCTGCGGCATCTTTTCTTTCAAGCGATTGATAAATTTCCCGGACAGGCTTCGCGTCGCCTGTGCCTTGTCCTCATAAGCCCAGAACGACTCATCTTCAAGCAATTCTTTCTCATTGACGGCTTCATGACATTGCTTCCAAAGCTTTTTCATCTCCGGGAATTTCTCGCCATATTCGGCAAAAAGCGCGTTCCATTCCTTCTCGGAGTTTTCGCCTGCTTCGGCGAGCTTGGCGCAATGCGCGTAAACCTCATCCGGAACGGAAAAAGCGTCCTGTACCGGCCATCCCAGCGTTTCCCTGAGCGCCTTGATATTGTCTTCACCCAGCGGTTCGCCGTGCGCGCTGGCCTTGCCCTGCTTTGCCGGACATCCGTAGCCTATTTTCGTCTTTACCGTAATAAACGACGGACGCTCTTTATCAGCTTTTGCCGTTTCAATGGCTTTGCCGATCGCGCTGAGATCGTTTCCGTCCTCCACGGTAATCGTCTGGAACCCGAAAGCCTCCATACGCTTTTGAACGTTCTCGGTAAAGGCAAGATCGGTGCTTCCTTCGATCGTGATCGAATTGCTGTCGTACAATACGATCAGCTTGGAAAGTCCAAGAGTTCCCGCTAAGGAAAATGCTTCGGAAGAAATGCCTTCCATCATGCAGCCGTCGCCGCCAAGCACGAACGTATAATGATCGACGACGGGGAAACCGGGCTTATTGAACATTGCGGCAAGATGCGCTTCTGCCATTGCCATGCCGACGGCCATTCCCATACCGGCACCCAACGGTCCTGTCGTCGCCTCGACGCCAATCGTATGTCCGTATTCAGGATGCCCCGGCGTCAGCGCCCCGTCCTGACGGAATTTTTTCAAATCATCCAGCGTCAGTCCGTACCCAAAAAGATGCAACAATGAATATAAAAGCATCGATCCATGACCGCCGGACAGAATGAATCGATCGCGATTCGCCCATTTCGGATCTTTTGCATTGTGTTTCATGTGATGCGCCCAAAGCTCGTATGCCATAGGCGCCGCACCGAGCGGCAATCCCGGATGACCGGAATTTGCTTTTTGTATCGCGTCTGCGGCAAGTATCCGAATCGCGTTTACGCTCATTGCGTCTGTTGACATTCCTTCATCGCCCTTTCAATTTCAGAATCAATGGGTGGCAATTACGTCGATTTCAACCAAAACCCCTTTCGGCAGTTTGCTGACCTCAACGCAGACGCGCGCCGGCGGATTTTCCTGGAAATATTGCCCGTAAATGCCGTTAACTTTTGCAAAATCGTCCATATTCGTAATATAAACCGTCGTCTTGACGACATTCTCCAGGGAAGACCCCGCTGCATCAAGAATCGCCTTGAGATTTTCCAGTACACGCGCCGTCTGTACTTCGACGCTGCCCTCTACAATTTCTCCCGTCGCCGGAATCAAAGGAATCTGTCCGGAAACAAAAATAAACCCGCCCGCCTCGATTGCCTGCGAGTACGGTCCGATTGCCTTGGGAGCATCGGACGTGGAAATGACTTTTTTCATCAGCAAAAACTTCCCTTCTTACTTATTCTTCTTCCGGCTCGTCCGGTCTCTTCATGACGAGATCCTGCCGCAAAAGTGCAGCCTCGCCAAGATAGATATGACGGATATCCCTCTGCGGCTTATCAGTATCGGCTAGCACCAGCGCACGGATACAAAGCGGCAGACTTTCCTTGACAGCCATTTGCCGCGTGTCAAACAGCGGCACTGAGTCGAAACCCGGAATCTGTCTCGCGCCTGCCGCCGGAAAAGCCGCCGTGATGTCTTCCGTCGCGCTCAAAATCACCGCGCCAACATCCTCCGGTGTCACGCCGTTCTTACGGATCATCTCCGTCACCATCCAACGCACGGCTGCAACGATTTCTGCCTCGGTATCGTTCTTGATCGTAATTGCTCCGCGGATTCCCCGCATAGCGTATTCCCTCCCTTAACGATTGTCATGAATTTCGTAAAATATTCCAAAGTAAGCGCCCGCATAAGACAAGCGCCGCCAAATACCCAAATACGCCCAACAAAGGAATTTCCATGATTTTCGGCGTCATTTGCGTCGTACAGATAACGCTGGAGCCGAGAAGAAGCGCCGAGCTTATCATACAGAGAATGAGCTTGTTCATCATTCCGTCGATTCGTCGAAGCGGTTCTTCCGATCCTGTCAGATCGAGATTTACTTTTGTCTGGCCGCTCATCGTCATTTGCAGGATATCGGAAATCTGCTCCGGCAAACGCATCGTCTTTTTGAAAAACACATAGCCTTCGCTTTTCAGGCGATCCAATTCGACGCGCCAGTTGAACTCCTTTTGCAGATTGAGCTGAATGCTCCGCGTAAAAATCTCTACAAAATTTACGTTTGGACAATACTTGCGCATGACGCCTTCGATGGTCAAAATACCTCGCGCAAACATGCTGAGCCCAGGACCGATCCCGATATGATGACGACGCAGCACATCCATGATCTGCCTCGTCAAAACGCCCATCTGCAGCGTACCGAAATCAAAATTTCCATACGTCGTTATCATGGCGTCAATATCTTCATACAATCGCGTATGATCGACTCGACCTTTCGGTATGCCAAGCGACAATACCGCCGCTTTCATATCCATCGTATCGTGATTGGCAAGTGCGAAAACTGCTTTTCGGATTGCGCGGCGGTCACTGTTTGAGATTCGGCCCATCATGCCAAGGTCAAGCCAAATGATTTTCCCGTCCCGCACACGGATATTGCCTGGATGCGGATCGGCATGGAAATATCCGTCCTCGATCATTTGCTTTACATAATTTTCCCCCAGCCGTCGTCCCAGCTGATTGAGGTCGAAGCCTTTGGCATGCAGTCCATCCACATCGTCAAATCGCAATGCGTCCACATATTCCATCACGAGAATCCTGGACGTCGTCAGTTGATGATAGACTTTCGGGCAATCGACATAAGCCTCGCCCGCGTTGAGTTGCCGGAACTCGTCAATGTGATCGGCTTCCATCAGGAAATCCATTTCCTGTTTGGCAATCCGCCACATCTCATCCAAGATCATTGAAATATCAAGTACGTTTCGTTCGGCTCCGACGACTTGCATCAATGCAGCCGCACGCTTCAGAAGAATGATGTCCTCCTCCATCACGGCATAAATGTCCGGCCTTTGCACCTTGACGACGACATGATCGCCGGTCGTAAGGACCGCGCGGTGCACCTGCGCGATGGAAGCCGAGCCGAGCGCGTCCTGCTCAATGGAAACGAATTTCTTTTGCCAGGGACATTTATATTCCCGCTCTATAACCTCCAATACCGTTTCGAAAGGCATCGGTCTGACGTTGGTTTGCAGCGTCATGAGCGCATCGCAGTATTCCTGCGGCAGGACGTCGGGACGCATGCTCATGATCTGTCCGAATTTGACAAATGTCGGACCAAGATCTTCCAAAATCTGCCGAATCTTTTCCGGCGTAACGCCGCGCATCAATTCACGTTTTCGGAGAACGTCGATCATTTCCCGAAAACGCCGTGTCGTTCCCTGCTTCTGTTCTTTTTTATTCGACTGCGCCATCAGGCTTTCCAGCATAAAGACACCTCATGCTTATTCAACCTTTGACTGGTTCCTCCAGGATTTGTTGGAAAATGTTCATGATTCGTTGACCGTACGTACTGCCCGGAACGGCCCAACGGCCATTCAGGTCGATCCACTGCGGAAGCGTCATACTCCCGTAAATATCTCGCACCATAGAATATCGCGGATCAACGATTTCAGAAGACGGCGTTCGAGTCGTCGCGTAAGCCAAAAGATGCTGGATATGCGCCCGGACTCCGATTTGCGCCGACGGGAAATATCCGCCCTGAACGGTCGCGCTCGTCGTCCCTAAACCGCAATAATTATTCTGATCGGGCGTCACGGTTCCGCCATAGCTGAAATTTCCCGTTTCATGAAGAGCCTGCGCGAACGCGACATCGGGACGAACGCCCTCTTTTGTCGCCTCCTCGTAGTAATAAGAAACAAGTTCCTCCGGCGTCACGGAAATATCCGGCGTAGGATTTATCTTCAAAAGATAGGTTACGCACTGTTCTTCCGTCGCCATCGGACCACCGAGAATATTTCCATTATCCAGATCGACGGGCATAAGTTTATAGTCCGTTTTTTCATGATGAGTTTGCGGCTTCTGTTTTTCCGGATGCAAAAGCGCATTTATTCGGTCACGAATACCGGCCTTGCTTTCGTCCGAAGTTGCCCGATCATGACGAACTTGTGTCGCGCCGCTATTCGCAATTTGATCGTGAAGTCGTTTTTCCGCTTCTACGGTTCCGGAAAATGAAAAAAAACATACGCTTGTCAAAAGAAGCGCGGACAAAAGGCCTGCTTTCTTTCGATGGTTCAAAACACATCCCTCCGTATCGCTGCCTGAAAAACTATAATGCTCATCAATTTGAACATACATCTATTATTTTACCATGTTTCGCCCGTAAATGCCAACCTAGAAAAAGGCAGCTTCCATTCAGGGCGTATCACATACGCTGGTTATCTTCGGCGTCCGTTTTCGTATCGCGTTTTCGCTGCACATACCAAATTGCGGCATAAGCGATCGTCGCAAGAACAACGACGCAAGTCAGGCGTTCCATATGTTCATGAAACAGTACCGCATCGTGGCCAATGACGACCTCCAAGGCCGTAGACGGAAACTTTCCGATCAAGTTGGACAGCATATAGTCTTTCACACTTATGCGGCTGACCGCGCCGAGAGCCGTCAATATTCCCGATGGAAAATACGGAATCGTACGCGCAATCAGCATCATCTGAAATCCTTTTTGACCGCTGAATTCGTCCAGCTTTGAAAGATATGGGCTTTTTCGGATCACTTTTTCCGCGGAGTCGCGCAAGATGGTCCGCATGAGCAAAAAACTCAAGATTACGCCCGTAGTCTCCGCGAGCCAGGAAACAATAACCCCCGGAACTACGCCAAACAATACGCCGTTTGCCGTCGAGATGAAAATAGAAGGCAAAAAACCAAGCGCATTGACAAGAACGTCGAGACAAAAACTGAACAACATGGCCCAAACGCCGAAAGACTGAATATAGTCGATCGTTTCCTGCATGCTGCCGCAAGTCATGACATGCCAAAGACGAGTGCAGACGTCGGGACAGAAGAGCCAGACGCCGGCAAATAATAGAAAAAGAAGAATAAGCGCAGTAAATTTGACCGTCGTTTCCGATTTCAAGCGCATTTGAACTCTCCTTTCCCAAAAATCATTTGCCTTATTTGACTAAAAAGTTTTAGATTCGCTCCTGCGTCGTTACGCATCTAAAATTTTCCCAAATCGGTTGCTGTAATTAAGTCTCAGAACATCCAGAACATACCGCATATCCTGAGACTCCTCCATCGTCTCCATGGCCGCGCGGCGCGCGCGCAAAAGAATATCTGTATCCTGAAGAACGTTCGCGATTTTCAGGTCGCCGAGTCCATGCTGCATAGAGCCGAAAAATTGCCCGGGGCCGCGCAGACGCAAATCTTCTTCTGCGAGCACAAAACCGTTGGCGGTTTTCTCCATTGCGCGGAGTCGCTCACTTGCGGCTCCCGCCTCGCCCCCTGCCAAAAGAATGCAATATGACTGAAATTGACCTCTTCCGATACGTCCGCGAAGCTGATGCAGCTGTGCAAGGCCGAACCGTTCCGCATTCTCGATGACGATGACCGACGCATTGGGAACGTCGACGCCCACTTCGATGACCGTCGTTGAGACGAGAAGTTTCGTTTTTCCTTCGTAAAAGGAACGCATTGCCGCTTCCTTTTCTTTTGCTTTGAGTTTTCCATGGACGAGTCCGCAGGATATTCCGCGAAAGATTCCGTTGGAAAGTTCTTTGTAAACCGTTTCCGCCGAGGGAAGATTGGAAGCCTCGCTTTCCTCGATCAATGGACAAACGACATACGCCTGCCTTCCGTTCGCGATTTCTTTTTTCACGAAATCATAAATCAATCCGCGGCGTTCGTATGTACGTACAAACGTACGGACAGGGCGGCGCCCCGGCGGCAGTTCTTCTATGCGCGATACGTCAAGATCGCCGTAAACGGTAAGCGTCATCGTCCTTGGAATCGGCGTAGCCGTCATAACGAGTACATCCGGAGTTTTGGCGCTTCTTTTTTTCAATTCGGCGCGCTGCGCAATACCAAAACGATGTTGTTCGTCGGTTACAACGAGTCCCAATTCATGATAATGCACCTTATCCTGTATCAAGGCATGGGTACCGATGACGATATCGAGCTCGTTTGCAGCAATCGCGGAAAGGACTTCTTCATGTTGCTTCGCCGAAAGCTTTCCGGAAAGAAGCCCGACTCGCACGCCTGTATCCGCGAGAAGATGTGAAAACGTCTCATAATGCTGGCGAGCGAGAATTTCCGTCGGTGCCAACAGAGCGCCCTGATAACCATTTTCCACAGTTTTTGCAAGAGCCAGGAGCGCAAGCACTGTCTTGCCGGAGCCTACGTCTCCTTGCACAAGGCGACGCATCGGCGTCGATTTTTCCATATCGGCGCTGATTTCTTTCCAGGCCCGCTCCTGCCCTTTTGTAAGAGCAAATGGAAGCGCGTCAAGGATTTTCTTCACGATACGGCCGTTCATTAAATGCCGAATGCCCTGTTCTTTTTCTCGTGCCTGTTTGCGTACCAGAAGAAGACCGCATTGGATCAAATACAGTTCTTCGAACGCAAGTCGCGTCCGTGCTGCTGAAAGCGTATCTTTTGTTTTTGGAAAATGTATGGAGAAAAACGCTTCATCGCGTCCTATCAAGCCGTATCGTTCGCGTACGCTTTCCGGGATCACTTCGGGAAGGACAGGCTTTTTCCTGAAGGCCTGTGTGATCAAAGATCGAAAAAAGTTTTGGCTTAAGCTGGCCGTTGCCGCGTAAATGGGAAGAAGCCCTTTCGGCGAGGAATCGTTCGCATCTTCCAATAAAGAAAACGCCATGATTTGCGCCATGGAAAGCGCGCCTTTTCCGCCGCGTGCGTAATCCACTTTTCCCGTAGCGAAAACACGCCGTCCGGAAACGATGGATTTTGCAAGAAACGGCTGATTGAACCATACCATCGAAAGGTATCCGGTGCCGTCGCTCAGATACGCGGTCAAAACATGCATGCCCCGAATCGCTTTATGTTCGCGCACGTTCATGACGACGCCGGAAACGGTAGCTTCCATGCCCGCCGTTAAAGCTGAAAAAGGCGTCACCGTACTCTGGTCGATATAAGAACGTGGATAATAGGTCAGCAGATCGAAAAGCGTCACGATTCCCAATCGTTCCAATGCCGCTTCTCTTTTAGAGCCAACGCCCGAAAGATTTCCGACGCCATCCAAAAGCTCCATCTCTGCCCTCTCCTTCAAATCAACCAAAACGATTGAAACCATACAAAAAGGAACCGTATCGCATTGGATTCAGTCCCTTTTGCAAATAACAAAAATTATCTCAGAATCGTTCTTTACAAAACTGCAAGAAGTTCCTGCACTTTCGCAAGGTAGTTATCCTTCGTCTCAACAAACGTCTCGCCGCTTTTCCTGACGCGCAGCTCGACCGTCCCTTCCTCGACGGCTTTCGGGCCGACGGTGACACGGAGCGGATAGCCGATTAAATCGCAGTCCTTGAATTTGACGCCCGCGCGCTCTTTCCTGTCGTCAAGCAGCACGTCGACGCCAGCCTTTTTCAGTTCCTCGTAAATGGACTCCGCCAGCGCAAGCTGTTCCGGCACTTTTGCATTGACGGGAACGACCACGACTTCAAACGGCGCGATTGATTTTGGCCAAATGACACCATCCTTGTCATTGTTCTGTTCAATGGCGGCTGCCATTGTCCGGCCGACGCCGATACCGTAGCATCCCATAACCAGAGGCTTCTCTTTTCCGCTCTCATCGAGGAACGTCGCGCCCAACGCTTTGCTGTATTTCGTGCCGAGCATGAAAACCTGACCGGCCTCAATGCCCCGCGTCATTTTCAGAGGCGCGCCGCAATGCGGGCAAGGATCCCCCTCCTGTACAAGCCGAAGATCGGCGACAATCGGTTCTCCGAAATCACGCTTCGGCGTAACATTTATATAATGAGCGTCGACTTCATTCGCTCCCGCGACGGCGTTCTGCATTTCCATCACCGTCGCATCGACGACGATCTTTGTACCTTTCTTGATACCGATGGGACTCATGAAGCCCGGCTCGCCTCCAACGGCGCGGATTGCCGCCTCATCTGCCATGCGGAGGGCGATTGCGTCTACAGCGTTCAGCACCTTGACCTCGTTGACCTCGTGATCGCCGCGCACGAATGCCAGCACGACCTCGTCCTTTTCCGTTTGATAGGCAACAGCCTTGATTGTCTTTTCCACGGGAACTTTCAAATAATCGGCTACCAGTGCGATGGTCTTCGTCCCCGGAGTTGCGACTTTTTCCAAAGGCAGAAGTGCCTCGGTTTCGCTGTGGATCGTCTTCAGCTCCGCTTTCTCGTCGCTGGCCGCATAATCGCATTTCTCACAGTACGCGATAGTCGATTCGCCGGCGTCCGCAAGTACCGTGAATTCATGGGAACCGCCGCCGCCGATAGCGCCGTTGTCCGCCTCCACCGGGCGGAATTTCAGTCCGCAGCGCGTAAAGATATTCGTGTAGGCGTCGTACATTTTTTTGTAGGAAATGCGCATTCCCTCTTCGTCCTTATCGAACGAGTAAAGATCCTTCATGATAAATTCGCGGCCGCGCATCAACCCGAAACGGGGGCGAATCTCATCGCGGTATTTGTTCTGGATCTGATAAAGAAGGAGAGGAAGCTGTTTGTAGGAACGCACCTCGTCCCGTACAATGGACGTCACCATCTCCTCATGCGTCGGACCAAGGCAAAACTCTCGTCCATGACGGTCGTTGAGACGGAACATTTCGTCGCCGTATACCTCCCAGCGGCCCGTTTCCTTCCAAAGTTCCGACGGCTGAACAATCGGCATTGCGATTTCCTGGCCGCCTGCCGCGTCCATTTCTTCGCGGATAATCTGCTCAATTTTCTTGATCGTACGCCATGCTAAGGGCAAATAGGTATAAAGACCGCCTGCGGCCTTCCGGATCATGCCCGCCCGAAGCATAAGTTTGTGGCTGATAACCTCCGCCTCCGCAGGGACTTCCCTGAGCGTCGGCGCATAAAGCTGTGATGTACGCAATGCAATTCCTCCCTATTTATATCAAAATCCCAAATACACAAGAAAAAATGCGACAAAAAGCGCAGGCAGGAGATTGGCGATGCGAATATCGGTTATCTCCAGCATATTGAGTCCAATGGCAAGCACAAGGACGCCGCCGACGCCGTTCATTTCCGCGAGCATCGCGTCCGTGAAGAACGCCGAAAGCGAAGACGCGCCCAACGTGATTATGCCCTCATAGAGCAACACGGGGACGGCGGCCAGAAGCGCGCCCGCTCCCATAGATGCGGCGAAGAGGATCGAAGCTGCGCCGTCGAGCATCGCTTTCGTATAGAGCACCGACGCATCGCCGGTCAGTCCGTCCGAAAGCGCGCCCACGATACCCATAGCGCCGACGCAATAGAGCATCGACGCCGAAACAAAAGCTTTGCCAACGTCTCCGAAGCGGTCTCCCGTATTCTTCGTGATGCGCGCCGCAAAACGTTCCATGTGTCCGTCAAGGTCAAGCCGTCCGCCAAGCACAGCGCCGAGGGCCAAAGAAGCAATCAGCACGGTGCCGCTCTGGCTTTGGAGCGCCATCTTGATTGCGATGATGATGATTGCCAGTCCCATCGCCTGCATGATATCTTTTTTGCACGACCCTTTGGAAACGCCGTCGCGCAGCAGAAGCCCTGCCACGCCGCCCAAAAGGATTGCCGCCGCATTTACGAGCGCCCCGGTCATGTACTTGCCTCCCGCCTTTCGGCGAGCAGCGTGTCGATTTCTTTGAACAATTCGCTGACAAGTTCTTTTTCCGGTACCTTCCGCAAAATCTCGCCTTTGCGGAACACGAGTCCTTCCCCCTTGCCGCCTGCAATGCCGACGTCCGCTTCCCGCGCCTCGCCGGGACCGTTGACGACGCACCCCATGACCGCTACGGTAATGGGTTCTTTGATGACTTCGAGCCTTTTCTCGACTTCGGCGGCAATCGCCGGAAGATTGATGGACGTACGTCCGCAAGTCGGACAGGAAATCATCGTCGGCCCGTATTCGCGCATGCCAAGGGACTTCAAAATCTCGTTCGCCACGCGCACCTCGACGACGGGATCTCCGGTCAGGGACACACGGATTGTGTCGCCGATCCCTT
Organism: Schwartzia sp. (in: firmicutes); assembly: GCA_017619685.1. Lineage (GTDB taxonomy): Bacteria > Bacillota > Negativicutes > Selenomonadales > Selenomonadaceae > RUG12372. The sequence continues at coordinate 1,717 of JAFZRW010000082.1, read as the reverse complement.
CAGCAAGCAACGCGCCGATCCCCACGGCTGACTTGATCATACCCGTGGTCGGCGTCCCCGCTTCGGTGATGCCGAGATGGAGCGGATAATCGACCGTTTCGCTCATCAAACGGTAGGCGGAAAGAGTCAAAGGCACATCGTGAGCTTTCAGCGAGATTTTCATATCGTAAAAGTCTTGCGCCTCTAAGATGCGGACATGTTCCATCGCGGATTCGACGAGAGCCTCCGCCGTGACACGCCCGTATTTTTCCAACAATTTCTTATCAAGGGAGCCGCCGTTGACGCCAATACGGATTGGGATTCCTGCTGCCTTTGCTTCGCGCACGACCGCCTTGACCCGCTCCTCGCCGCCAATGTTGCCGGGATTCAATCGCAGCGCGGCGATTCCCTGTCGGATTGCTTCCAAAGCCAATCGATAATCAAAATGAATATCGGCCACCAAAGGCACGTCAACGGCTCGAATGATCTCACCGAGCGCCTTCGCCGCGTCCATATCCGGCACCGCCAGGCGCACGATGTCGCATCCCGCCTCGGTTAATGCACGAATTTGTGCGATTGTTGCGGATACGTCCGCCGTCTTCGTGTTCGTCATCGACTGTACGGACACCGGCGCGCCGCCGCCGACGGCAATCGGACCGATATGGATTTGCCTAGTCTTTTTTCGTTCCATATCGTCAGCCTCCGAAGAAAATCCGTACGATATCGTTTTTCGTTGCGAATAACATTAAAGCCACGAGTACCGTGATACCTGCCATCTGCGTATAGTGCAGAGCCTTCTCGCCCAGCGGTTTTCCGCGGACCGCTTCCAAAAGCAGCGTCACAAAATGACCGCCGTCCAAAGCAGGAACGGGCAGCAAATTGATAATGCCGAGGTTGAGGCTGAGCAGAGCGGCAAAATTCATCAATGCGGCAAAGCCAAGCTTCGCAACCGTTCCGGTCATCTGCATGACGCCCAACGGTCCCGCCAACTCGGCGGCGGCCTTTCCAGTGAAAATTTGCACGAGCCCTTCAATCATATGATAAATGACGTACCCTGTCTTCCAAAGCGCAGTCGTTGCCGCTTCCATTACGCCGGGCTGTCTGGTGTCCAGCGCGCCCATGACGCCGATTACCATGCGATTTTCCTGTTTGTCATGAATGGGAATTACCGTCGCCTGCCGTGCTTCTTCGCCCCGATGGTAGGAAATCTTCATCGGGTCTCCGTTCGCTCCGCGCACGATGCGCACAATATCGTCCCATTCGTTGACGGGTTCTTCGTTAATGGCGTCAATTCGGTCGCCCTTTTGGAGTCCGGCCATAGCCGCCGGCTGGTCAGGGAGAACGTCGCCCAGTTCCGGACGCGTCGAAGGAGAACTGACGCCCACCGTCATGAAAATCAAGAAAAAGATCACAATCGGGAGCAGGAAATTCATCAGCGGTCCGGCTACGATAACAATCATGCGTTTCCAGACCGATTTTTCGCAGTAGCCGCGGTCGCCCGCGTCGTTGTCCGACGGATCCATTCCCGCAATGTCATTAAATCCGCCGAGCGGCACAACGCGAATCGAATAGATCGTCTCGCCGATCTGTTTGCTGACAAGCTTGGGCCCAAATCCTATGGCAAACTCGTCAACGCGCATACCCGTCGCCTTCGCCATAACAAAATGACCGAACTCATGAAAGAGCACAAGCAAGCCGAAAACGAAGACAGAGGCAAGTATCGTTATGCCCATCGTCG
>JAFZRW010000010.1 GCA_017619685.1 Schwartzia sp. (in: firmicutes) | reverse complement strand
TGTCGATTGCTTTTCGGCGCTGACGTCGATATATACGGGATACGCTTTTTTCGCGCCCAGCGGCGAACAACCGCCGCGCACATAGCCTGTCAATCCCAGCACCTCGTTCAGATGCACCATCTCGACGCGCTTGTTGCCGGAAACCGCCGCGAGTTCCTTTAGATCCAGCTCGCCGTCGCCGGGAATGCAGGCCATCAGCACGCCGCTTTTGTCTCCTCGCACGACCAGCGTCTTGAATACTTTCTCGATTGGCATACCGACCGAAGCCGCAACATGCGTCGCGCTCAGGTCGTCCAAGTCGACGGGGTACTCTTTCAATTCGTACGAAATGCCGAGTCCGTCGAGAATACGCGCCGCGTTCGTCTTCGCGCCGTTTTTCTTCTTCCCCATCAAACGCACTCTTTTCTCGTTATTGATTCCTACCCATAAAAGATATTATATCACAGTCTATAAAACCATGAAAGAAGGCTTTTTCATGCTCCAGATTGCTCTTGTTCAAATGCGCGTCATTCCTGGATTTCCAGACCGCAACACGGAAACGATGCTCCACTGCATCGCCGAGGCGCGCGAGCGAAACGCCGACCTCGTCATCTTTCCCGAAATGGCGATTCCCGGCTATCTTCTGGGCGATACATGGGAGCAGCCTTCTTTTCTTGAAGACTGCGTGGCCTGCGGCGAAGAGATTGTCGCCGCATCGCGCGGAATCACGGTCATGTTTGGCAACGTCGCCGTCGACTGGACGAAAAAGAACAACGACGGCCGCGTCCGAAAATACAACGCGTTTTTCACGGCGCAGGACGGGCGTTTGATCGCGCCCGACGATATGCCATACCCGTTCACCATAAAGACCCTGATGCCGAATTATCGCGAGTTCGACGACACGCGGCATTTTTTCAGCCTGCAAAAGCTCGCCCGCGAGTCAGGCGTCACGCCCGAGTCCCTGATTGCGCCCGTACGGTTTACCGTTCGCGGCCAATCGTACGCCGTCGGCTGCCTGCTCTGCGAGGACGGCTGGAGCGACGACTATGAGCTTTCTCCCATGGAAATCCTTTGCAAGAAAGCGCAGCCGGATTTTTTCGTCAATATCTCCTCCTCGCCGTATACCCTCGGCAAGAACGCGAAACGCCACCGCGTTTTCAGCCGTCTCGCCAAAGACGCGGGCGCGCCGCTTCTCTACGTGAACAACGTCGGCGTGCAAAACAACGGAAAAACCGTTTACACCTTCGACGGCACCAACGCCGCCTACGACGCGGAGGGCGTCCTGCGCGCGTCCGGCGTTCCCTACGCGCAAAAGTTGCAAATCTTCAAGCTCGAAACCCTCCATGACCAAAAGCCCGTCGCGCCCCCCGAGGAATCCGAAACCGCGCATATTTTCCGCGCGCTTTCTTACGGCATCCGCCTGTTCCTCGAATCCATCCGCATGAACCGCGTCGTCATCGGCGTCTCCGGCGGCATCGACTCCGCCGTCACTGCCGCATTGTACGCGCGTGTGCTTCCGCCGGAAGACATCCTGCTCGTCAATATGCCGAGCGTCCACAATTCTGAAACCACAAAAAGCCTCGCCCAGCAACTTGCCGAAAATCTCGGCTGCCGCTATGCGGTCGTTTCCATTCAGCCGTCGGTGGATCTCACGATTCGGCAGCTGGAAACCGTACCCGTCAAGAACTATTTCGACGACACCATCAGCCAATTTCGCGTCTCGTCCTTCGCCGCCGAAAACATTCAGGCGCGCGACCGCTCTGCCCGCGTACTCGCCGCCCTTGCCGCGACCTTTGGCGGCGGCTTCACCTGCAACGCGAACAAAGCGGAAACCACCGTCGGCTATTCGACGCTTTACGGCGATCAAAGCGGATTCCTCGCCGCCCTCGCCGATCTCTGGAAATATCAGGTCTACGACCTCGCCCGCTATTTAAATGAAGAAATCTATAAACGCGAGGTCATTCCGAAGGCGACCATCGATATCGTACCGAGCGCCGAACTTTCCGACCAGCAGGACGTGGATAAAGGTCAAGGCGACCCGCTCGTCTACCCATATCACGATTACCTCTTCCGCGCCTTCGTCGAGCGCTGGCAAAAAGCGACGCCGCAGGATATTCTCTCCTGGTACGCCGCCGGAACGCTGGAAAAAAATATCGGCTGTGAAGAGGGACTTGTCGCAAAACTTTTCCCGACGCCGAAAGCCTTCATCGACGACCTCGAACGCTGGTGGAACCAATTTTCCGGTCTCGCCGTCGCGAAGCGCATTCAGGCGCCGCCGATCCTCGCCGTCAGCCGCCGCGCCTTCGGATTCGACCACCGCGAAGCGCAGAACGGCCCGTACTACACGCGAAAATATAAAGCGCTGAAAGCGAAACTATTAGGAGAATAGCACAAAACGCCCCGACACAGCCAAGCCGTGTCGGGGCATTATTATTATACTCTTATGCCAAAACCTTCATCGTCGGGAACAACAGCACGTCGCGAATCGACGGACTGTCCGTCAAGAGCATGACGAGACGGTCGACGCCGATACCGAGGCCGCCCGTCGGCGGCAGGCCATATTCCAGCGCCGTGACGAAATCCTCGTCCATCATGTGCGCCTCGTCGTCGCCCGCTTCTCTCTGCTTCATCTGCTCGACGAACCGCTCGCGCTGATCGATAGGATCGTTCAACTCGGTGAAGCCGTTGGCAAGCTCGCGTCCATAGATGAAGAATTCGAAACGGTCGGTAATCATCGGATTATCCGGATTGCGCTTCGCCAGCGGCGAGATCTCCGTCGGGTGTCCGGTGATGAACGTCGGCTGCATCAGCGACGATTCGACCTTTTCCTCGAAGGCCGCGTTCAGGATGCCGCCAATGCCGTGACGCTGCTCATAAGGCACGCCGATCTCGTCCGCCATCGCGCGCGCCTCGGCGACGTCCTTCGCCGCAAGGAAATCCTTGCCCGTCGCTTCCTTCACCGCATCGTTCATGCTGATACGGCGCACATTCGCGAGGTCGATTTCCACGCCCTGATACGTAAACTTCTCCGTACCGAGCACCGTCTTTGCCGCTTCGCGGACGATGCCCTCGGTGATGTCCATCAGGTCACGATAGTCGGCATACGCCTGATAAATCTCGATCGAAGTGAATTCCGGATTGTGCCGGACGTCGATGCCCTCGTTGCGGAACACGCGGCCCAGCTCATAGACGCGCTCCATACCGCCGACGACCAGACGCTTCAGTGAAAGCTCTGTGGCAATGCGGAGATACATATCCATATCATGAGCGTTGTGATGCGTGATGAACGGACGGGCCGCCGCACCGCCGGCAATCGTGGACAGTACCGGGGTCTCCACTTCGAGGAAATCCCGCTCGTCAAGATAACGACGGATTGCCCGGATGATATTCGTGCGCTTCACAAAGGTGTCCAGAACCTCGGGATTCATGATCAAGTCCAGATAGCGCTGACGATACAGCATTTCCACATCCTTCAGACCGTGGAATTTCTCCGGCA
>JAFZRW010000081.1 GCA_017619685.1 Schwartzia sp. (in: firmicutes) | reverse complement strand
CGCACCGTATTCGGTACCCATGCGGACCGCTTCCATTGCAGGAACCGCCAGCGGATCGAGGGTATCGACCTTGTGCAGCAGCGCAGCGAGGCGAATCTCCTCCAGCATGTCGAGATTGTTGTTGCTCGACGCGCCGTCGGTGCCGAGTCCGACGCAAACGCCCACTTTCAGGAGCTTCGGCACTGGCGCGATGCCGCTGGCTAGCTTCATATTGCTTCCGGGATTGTGCGCGACGCGAACGTCGTATTTCTTCATCAGTGCGATATCTTCGTCCGACAGATGCACGCAATGCGCGCCGAGCACGCCGCAGTCGAGGATTCCCGTTTCCTCCATCAAAGCGATCGGCGTCTTGCCATGATCCTTCAGGCAGTTCTCGACTTCACCCTTCGTCTCGGCAAGATGGATATGCACCTCGGCCTTGCGCTCCTTCGCCGCCTCAGCCACGCGCCGCAGGAAGTCCGGCGGGCAGGTGTAGGGCGCATGGGGGCCGAACATGACCGTGATGCGACCGTCGCCCGCGCCGTGATAATCGGCGAACAACGTCTTGTTTTCCTCGAACGCCGCCTCGCCGTTCGGCGCGACGCCGATGATGCCGCGCGACAGCACGCCGCGAAGCCCGGATTCGATCGCGACCTCGGCGACTTTTTCCATGTCGCCGTACATATCGGCAAAGGTCGTGGTGCCGGTGCGGATCATCTCCACCGCAGCCAGCATTGCGCCCCAATAGATGTCGTCCTTCTTCATTTTCGCTTCGATGGGCCAGATCTTGTTTTCGAGCCAGTCCATCAGGTTCATATCGTCAGCGTAACTGCGAAGAAGCGTCATGGAAGCGTGGGTATGCGCATTGACAAAACCCGGCACGGCGAATTTCCCCTTGCCGTCCACGATCGTATCGGCGGCAAAATCCGCCGCGTTCCCGACCTTTGCGATCTTCGCGCCGTCGACGGCAATATCCGTTTCCTTTACGCTGCCGTCCGGCAAAAGCACAGACGCGCCTTTAATGAGAGTTTTCATAGGGTTCTCCTTTCACAAACGAAGTCACAAGTAAATCTCAATAAACACGCCTTCCCCTAGAGGGGAAGGTGGCAGCCCGCAGGGCTGACGGATGAGGTGTTAAAACGCAACTACTAATACAAGCGCAACGTCTCTAACACCTCACCCCCCGCCTTCGGCGGTACCCTCCCCTCAAGGGGAGGGCAAGGATTATTACTCTATTCCCATATATTCTTTCTGCTCCGGCGTCAGCTCGTCGATCTCGATGCCCATGGACGCGAGCTTCATGCGCGCGATTCTGTCGTTGATCTCGTTCGGCATCAGATAGACCTTCTTCTCCATCTCCTTATGATGATTCAACAGATGGAGCGCCGAGAAGAACTGCACCGCAAACGAGAGATCCATGACCTCCGCCGGGTGGCCGTCGCCCGCCGCGAGATTGACGAGACGACCTTCCGCCAGCAGATAAAGCTTGCGCCCGTCCTTCTGCACATATTCCTCGATATTCGGCTTGACCGTCCGATGCGAGACGGACATGGCTTCCAGCTCGGGAATGTTGATTTCCACGTCGAAATGTCCGGCGTTCGCCAAGAGAGCGCCGTTCTTCATGACCTCGTAATGGCGTCCGCGCACTACGTCCTTGTCGCCGGTCAGCGTCAGGAACACGTCGCCGATCTTCGCCGCCTCGTCCATCGGCATGACGCGGAATCCGTCGAAAACCGCCTCGATGGCCTTGATCGGATCGACTTCGGTGATGATGACATTCGCGCCCATGCCCTTCGCGCGCATGGCGCCGCCTTTGCCGCACCAGCCATAGCCCGCAATGACCACGTTCTTGCCCGCAACGATCAGGTTCGTCGCCCGCATGATGCCTTCCCATGTGGACTGGCCCGTGCCGTAGCGGTTGTCGAAAAGATACTTGCAATAGGCGTCGTTGGCCGCGATCATCGGGAAGTCGAGCTTGCCCTTCGCCGCCAATGCGTGCAGACGAAGAACGCCCGTCGTTGTCTCTTCCGAGCCGCCGAGCAGCCCATCGAGAAGCTCACGATGCTTCGTGTGGAGCATCGCAACAAGGTCGCCGCCGTCGTCAACGATGATGTTCGGCTTCGTCTCGACGAGCGCCTTTTCCAGGAAATCGTCGTACTCCTCCGCCGTGCAGGCGTGCGTCGCAAAGACGTTCACGCCGTCCTCCACGAGAGCCGCCGCCACGTCGTCCTGCGTGGAAAGCGGGTTGCTGCCCGTCACCGTGACCTCCGCCCCGGCATTTTTCAACACCTTCGCGAGATAAGCGGTCTTTGCCTCCAGATGGATCGTCAAGACCATACGGCAGCCCTTGAAGGGTTTCGTCTTGGAATATTCTTCTTCGATCTTATTCAGCACCGGCATGAAGTTCTTGACCCACTCGATCTTGTCATGCCCCGAGGGCGCCAGCTTCATATCGCGAACGATAGATTTCATTGTTGTTTCCTCCTGTTTTGACCCGTTTTCACTCATCAACATTCATATTCT
>JAFZRW010000080.1 GCA_017619685.1 Schwartzia sp. (in: firmicutes) | reverse complement strand
TCGCCGAGCTTCACCGCGTCGTCCGTGGTCTCCGCCAGCATGACCATATTGAAAAAGCCGTCCATGATATTCTGGTTGATACTCAGGATATTGACTTTGTTCTCCGCCAAAAGGGTGCTGACCGTCGCGATGATGCCGACGCGGTCCTTCCCCACGACCGTGACTACAATTTTCATAGTTTCTCCTCCATACAACAAGATATGCTTCATCATTATACCACATTTGCGGCGACGTACACAGAAACTTTTTCTTGCTTTTCCCCCCGCCAGAGATTAAAATGATAAGAACTGAACTTGATAATTCAAAGGAGATTTGCGACGTATGGGCATCATGGACAAAATGCGGAATCTTCTCCCCGAGCGTTTCCGCAAGAAAAAGGATCCGGTCAAGGGCCTGAAAGAAAACCGCACGAAAGAAAAGGAAAACATCAAAAAGTCCTTTGCCGTGTATTGCAACGGACATCATGACACGAAGGACGGAAAGCTCTGCCCAAAATGCACCGCGCTCTTGACGACGGTTCTGCTCAAATTCGGGCACTGCAAGTACGGCGTCACGAAGCCGCTCTGCGACCATTGCGACGAGATGTGCTTCGGCGACGCGCAGAATAAAACGTTCATGGAAATCATGGACGGTTCCCGCACGGGCATGCTCGTCCGACACCCGGTAATGACCGTCCGGCACAAGATCACCGGCATCGGCGTCGAGTACGCGAAGCAGAAGCAAAACGACGCGGCGGAGCAAAAAGAGGAAGGCCGCCTGAAAGCGAAAGCCGCCAAGGCGAGAAAGCGCAAAGCGCGCAGGAACCCAAAATAACATCAGACATGACGAAGAGGCGCTGAACCAAACATTCAGCGCCTCTTTTTTGCGTTTGCCTTATTTCATATTCGCGAATCGCTCGACCGCTTTCGTAAAGCTGTCAATCGTCCGATCGGCGTCCCCGTGCTCGATACCGTTCCGCACGCAGTGCTGGATATGGCCTTCGAGCACGATCTGCCCGATCTTGTGCGTCGCCGACTTGACCGCGTTGATCTGCGACAGAATGTCCTCGCAGGGCACGTCATGCTCGATCATGCGGTCGATCGCCTGAAGCTGACCGATGACTTTCCCCAACCGACGGTGAAGATTTTTTAAATCCATACACTGTTTCATAAAGGACACCTCATTGTATGAATCCCAACTACCTTTTCGTACTCATCGCAATTATACCATATCCGCTAAGAGCGCGCTACACTTCGTTTCCGCGCTCAAAGTGGCTAGATATATGTGCCGCTAAACTCGCACTTTGCGCTCGTCAAGCGGACACATTATACCACAAAAACAAAGAATGCGTCCAGCATTCAAGCCTCAATCAATATCGATCACATCGAGATCGTCGGGCACGAACACGCCGCCGTGATAGTACGCGGCAGCCTCTTCCGTATAGCGTGCCTTGCGAAGGCCAAGCGTCGCGTCCTCCGTATGAAAGAGTACGAGATTTCGCACATGATATTTTTCCGCCGTCATGGCCGCCTCACGGACGGTGCCGTGCCCTTTTTCATGAGGCTGGAACCGTTCCGCGTCCGCGTCGAGGCAAAACGCCTCGGAGACGAGCCAGTCCGCTTTCTCCACGTACGTGCGGCAGCGCTCGTTAAACGGTTCGTCGCCGAGGCACACGAGCGTGCGGCGATTCGCAAAGCGCAGCCGATAGCCAAACTGTTTCGCTTTCGCCGAATGGAGATCGAACGCCGTAAATTTCATATTGAGGAAAGCGATCTGCTCGCCGTCGCGGACTTCGTGCAGCAAAATCCGCTTCCCATACTGCGCGAGCTCGGCGCGCGTCAAAAGCATCTGCACGAGCATCTCGATAATCTGGCACGCAACGTCGTGCGCGTAGATATGAAATTCCCCGGGATAAAAATCCTTGTTCATCAGCAACGCAATCCTGCGAATCACCCAGACCGCGCCCAATATGTGGTCGGCATGGCCATGGGTGATAAACATGCACCGGAGCCGCTCCAGCGGCACGTCCGCGCGCTTCATCTGCCGCAAAATCCCGTTGCCGCCGCCGGCGTCGGTCAGAAAATATTCGTCGTCCGGCGTCCGAAGAGCAAAACAGGCGTTATAACACTCGGTCGCCATTGCCGCCCCCGTACCGAGAAAGATAAGCTGCCGCATCGTCGCCCCTCCTTTGGACAATACCGTAAAAAAGAGCCATTGCTTCACGCAACGGCTCTTCACCCTTCCTTCAATTCCTGATTCTGAAACTTCGGCAGCGCTTGCTGCGCCGCGTTCTGCTCCGCCGCTTTCTTGCTGCGTCCGACGCCGACGCCGTAAGCAAGCCCGTTGACGCGCACCGCGACCTTGAATTCTTTCGCATGATCGGGTCCCGTCGCCGCCAAAAGCTCGTAAACGATGTGCTGACCCGGATGACGCTGGATCAGTTCCTGCAAGATCGTCTTGTAATCCTTGATGTTCTGTCCGCGCTCGACTTCCAGCAATTCCTGGCGAAGCTGGCGCAAAACATAGTCCGCCGCCGTCTGCCACCCCTGGTCAAGATAAATCGCGCCGATGACCGCCTCGAAAGCGTCCGCGAGAATCGAAGGACGCTCCCGTCCTCCCGTAGTCTCCTCGCCGCGCCCCAAAAGCAGGAACGCGCCTAGATTGACCTCCGACGCACGGCGGTGAAGCGCCGCTTCGCAAACGACGGACGCGCGCGCTTTCGTAAGATCGCCCTCGGGCGTCAACGGAAACTGGCGGAAAAGATACGTGCTCGTCGCCAACTCCAGCACCGCGTCGCCGAGAAACTCCAGTCGTTCGTTATGAACAACTTTCCGATGCACCGATTCATTGGCGAATGAAGTGTGCGTCAGCGCCTGATCGAGCAGCGAAAGGTCGCGGAAAACGACCCCCAGCCGCTCTGAAAGCGCCAGGAGAGCTTTTTCCCGCGATTCCGGCAACGATCTCGTCATATCGTTACTCCGCGAACTTTTTCAGAACGAGGCAGGCATTGTGCCCGCCGAATCCAAAGTTATTTGAGATAGCCGCGCGCACCTTATGACTGCGCGACTTGTTCGGCACATAGTCAAGGTCGAGCCCTTCCTCAAGGTCGGGCGTCTCGTAATTGATGGTCGGCGGAAGCATATCGTTCTCGACGGAAAGAGCCGTCGCGATGCACTCGATACCGCCTGCCGCGCCGAGCATGTGGCCCGTCATGGATTTCACGGAACTGATTGGCACGTCCTTCGCACGCGCGCCGAAAACTTCCTTGCACGCCTCGGTCTCGCCGAGGTCGTTCATGTGCGTCGAAGTGCCGTGCGCGTTCACATAGTCGATATCGTCCGGCGTAAGGCCCGCGTCCGCGATTGCGAGGCTCATGCACTTCGATTGATATACGCCGTGCGGCGCCGGGCTCGTAACATGATACGCGTCGGAATTGCGCCCGTAGCCTGCAACTTCCGCATAGATATGCGCGCCGCGTTTTTTCGCGTGCTCCAGCGTTTCGAGAATGACAACGCCCGCGCCCTCGCCCATGACAAAACCGCTGCGGTTCTTGTCAAAGGGACGGGAAGCGTGAACCGGATCGTCATTGTGGTCGGTGCAGAGCGCCTTCATCGAGCTGAAACCAGCTACTGGCGCGGCGGAAATCGCCGCCTCCGTGCCGCCCGCGATCATTACGTCGGCCTCGCCCTGCTGCAAAACGCGAAATGCCGAACCGATGCAATCCGTTCCCGTGGCGCAAGCCGTGACGATATCGCAGGAAGGCCCATGCACGTCAAAGATAATGGACGTCTGCCCCGTCGCCATATTCCCGATCATCATCGGGATGAAGAACGGGCTGACAAAATGCGGTCCTTTATCGAAAAGCTTCTTGTACTGCGCATGCAGCGTGTCGATGCCTCCGACGCCGGATCCGATGAATATTCCGATACGGTCGCGATCTTCCTTTTCCATATCGAGACCTGCATCCGCCACCGCCATCTTCGACGCGGCGACGGCAAATTGTGTGTAGCGATCCATGCGCTTGACTTCTTTTTTGTCGATATAGTCTTCGGGCTTGAAGTCCTTGACCTCGCCTGCAATTTGCGAAGCGCACTCCGACGCGTCAAAACGCGTAATCCGCTCGATGCCGTTCTTCCCGGCAATCAGTGCTTCCCAAAACGCTTCCCGACCATTGCCGATCGGCGAAATGACGCCAACGCCGGTCAAAACCACACGATTCGTCAAAACCTAACACCTCTCAAACTTTGGAACTAACCCCGGCGACCGCTCAGTTCGCCTCTTCAACCTCCGCCATCAAACGGCGGAAAATTTCTTTCACTGGAAGAATTTCTTTTATTCTTGAAATATACTCCCCCGTAAAGACGAGACCCGTGTCCACGTCGCCTTGCTGCGCCCGAATCAGCGAACGGAGAATGCAGAAATTGTGCCTGCACTCCTTCAGGCAGTTGTCGCAGCGTGCCGGCGGAACGTTTTCTTTCATGATTCGCTGGGCGAAAGGATTTTGAACCGCGCGGCCCGGCAGCCCGACCGGGCTGTGAATGACCACGATGTCCTCCGCCTTGGATTTCAGGTAAAACTCCTTGAGCATTGGCGCAG
>JAFZRW010000079.1 GCA_017619685.1 Schwartzia sp. (in: firmicutes) | reverse complement strand
TTTTGGTGCGACCAGGCCGATCCGAAGAAATATATCTCGCATTATTTGGAGCGGAATCGGGGAAAACAGGGAACGGAAGCGCTCAACGCGCTGGCGCAGAACGTATCCCTCCTGAACCATCTGAACAGCCTCGGCGTAATGAACGGCGTCGTCTCCAACGCGGACATGACGACGCTGAACCGCAAACTCCAGGCGGCTTATGCGTCGGCGATGGCGGCGCGTTCCGCCGGCGGATATTATTGATACCGATAACAGATAAAAAACAAGCATGGCGACGTTTGCCATGCTTGTTTTTTATCTGTTATCGACTTACCGAACCAGGCCGCGCCGCTGGCCGTCTTCGCTGGGCTGCTCGTACTGGCCGCGCCGCACCTCGGTGTCGCTGCCGCCCTCTTTTTCATACATGCCGCGACGCACGTCGTAGCGGTACTCGCGCTGCTCGCCCTGGGACTCTCCGCGCTTCGCTTCCTCACGGACTTCCTCACGCTGCTCGGTCTGCTGCTCTTCGACCTGCTGCTTCTCGAACTCATCGCGCTCTTCGGCCTGGCGTTTTTCAAATTCCGCGCGCTCCTCGGCCTGACGCTTCTCGAGGTCCTCGCGCTGCTCCTCGTGGCGCGCTTCCTGATGCTGTTCGTCGGCGTACTGGCCGAGCCGGACGTGCGTGTCGCTGCCGCCTTCTTTCTCGAATTGACCGCGACGAACGTCATACCGCTGACCGTCACGGCTGAAGGTGGCCTGTTCTTCCGCATGGACCGCGAACAACGGCGCTCCGACGACTGCCGCGCTAAGTACGGCGGCGAAAACCTGCTTGTGCCATTTCTTTGCCAATTTCATAAATAAGCCCTTCCTTCTTGAGAAATTAAATCGAGTACCTTCCATATTATACCACCAAATGCCTGCGATGAAATTATTTTTTGTCGGAAAATTCTCTTGTCAGCGAAGGGTATTTTTTAATGTATTATGGTATAATATGAATAGTGAGTTTGCAGGTTCGCCTCGGCGGGGCCGGGGCGGGAGAGAAAGGAGAAAAGCAATGGAACTGAAAGGCTCGAAAACCGAAAAGAATCTCTGGGCGGCGTTCGCCGGGGAGTCGCAGGCGCGCAACAAGTACACCTATTACGCCTCGAAGGCGAAAAAGGACGGCTATGAACAGATATCAAGGATTTTTGAGGAGACGGCGGGCAACGAGAAGGAGCACGCGAAAATCTGGTTCAAGCTTGTCGAGGGTATTGGCGATACGGCGGCGAATCTGAAAGCGGCGGCGGCGGGCGAGCATGACGAGTGGACCAGCATGTATCCCGAATTCGCGAAGGTCGCGCATGAGGAAGGCTTCGAGAAGATCGCGAAACTCTTCGAGAAGGTCGCCGAGATCGAGAAAGAGCACGAGACACGCTATAATCTGCTGCTGGCGAACATCGAGCAGGACAAGGTCTTCAAGAAGAGCGACAAGATCATTTGGCAGTGCCTGAACTGCGGCTATGTTTGCGAGGCAAAAGAGGCGCCGGAGAAGTGCCCGGTCTGCGAGCATCCGAAAGCCTATTTCCAGCAGATTGCGAAAAATTATTGACGAAGAAAACCCGCGCGGGAAGTTTTCCCGCGCGGGTTTTTTACGAGAGCACTTAACTGGCGCAAGCATAAGCGAAGCGCAAGTTTAGTGCGACGGATATCTGACCGCTTAATGAAGCCGAGCCGGAGGCGATGGCTGAGTTTAGCGGGAATGGTATTTCCCCGCCGATATTCATTTGTGCGATGTATGCTTTTCCCATGTTTTTATTGAAGCGGGCGCATGATGTGTGCTAAAATACTATAATAGGAAATTTTGAGGACAATGAACCGTTAGGAGGTGCGCCGTTGAAGATCATGTTTTCCGCCGGAGAAGCGTCCGGCGATCTTCATGGCGCGCGTCTGGCGGAAGGCGTAAAGAGGATTGCGCCGGAGGCGGAGCTGTTCGGCTTCGGCGGCGCGCAGATGGCGGCGACGGGTGTTCGGCTCGTCGCGGATTGCGCCGCATACAGCGTCATGGGCGTCTGGGAGGTCGTGACGAATCTTTCCCGTATCCTTTCGCTCCTGAATCTTCTGACCGAGGCGATCAAGCGTGAGAAGCCGGATCTTCTCGTGCTGATTGACTATCCTGATTTCAACTGGCGGCTCGCGAAACGGGCGAAAGCGCTCGGCGTCCGCGTTTTTTCGTATATCCCGCCGTCGGCGTGGGCATGGCGCAAAGGGCGCGCGAAATCCTGCGCGAAGCTCGCCGACGAGTTTGTCGCGATTTTTCCGTTTGAGCTCCCCGTCTATCAGGCTGCGGGGGCGAATATCTCGTTTGTCGGGAATCCGCTGGTCGATACGGTGCGCCCGTCGATGACGGAGGCGGAGGCGCGCGCTTTTTTCGGCGTGCCGGAAAACTCGTATCCGATCCTCCTGCTTCCGGGCAGCCGCAAGCAGGAGATTTCCCTGGTGTTTCCCGCGATGCTGCAGGGCGCGCGGCGTATCGCGGAGGAAAAACCGGACGCCGTCTTTTATCTTCCCGTGGCGCAGGGCATGGATCAGGCGCGCATGGAGCGCATGGCGGCGGAGGCGGGCGTCAGCGTGACGTTCACGCGGGAGCACACGTATGATTTGATGGGAGTCGCGCAGTTTGCGCTGGCGACGTCGGGCACGGTGGTCATGGAGGCGGCGCTGATGGGGTTGCCGTCGATCGTGTTGTACCGTTTATCGTCGGTTTCCTATTTCATAGGAAAACTTCTCGTGCATGTCAAATATTTCAGCCTGCCGAATATCCTGCTGGACGAAATGGTGCAGCCGGAACTTTTGCAGGACGAGGCGAATCCCGCGCGCATATTTGCGGAGGCGCGCCGGTTCTGGGCGGAGCCGGGACACGGGTCGGCGGTGCGGGCGCGATTGAAAGAGGCCTGCGCTTTGCTCGGTGAGCCGGGCTCATCGGAGCGCGTGGCGCAGCGTATCGTGGCTGCGGCAGGAGGCAAGGCATGAAAGGCTATTTGCGATTGCTCGCCTACATCAAGCCGTACAAGAAGCGGCTCCTGGAGGCGCTTGTCTGCATTGTCGTCGCGGCGGCCGCGAATCTTTATTTGCCATGGGTCATCAAGGATATGATCGACAAGGTGTTGGCGGCTCGGGATATGGAAATGCTGAACCTGATCTGCGTCGGCATCGTCGTCATCTTTCTCATTCGCGGGATCTTTTACTACGGGCAGGGCTATCTCGTTTCGTACATCGGGCAGCGCGTCATCGTGGATGTGCGGGATGTGCTGTTTCAAAAGCTTCAGCGGCTTCCCATCGCTTTTTTCGATCGTCGGCAGACGGGCGAGATCATGAGCTATATCTCAAATGACGTGGCGGCGCTTCAAAGCGCGCTGGTGGAGCGCATGGTCGAGGCGCTGACGGAGAGCGCGATTTTTTTCGGCTCGCTGGTCATGATGGTGCTTCTGGACTGGAAACTCAGCGTGATAACGTTGATCACGGTCCCGCTGGTCGGGCTGGCGATGGATATTTTCGGCAAGAAAGTGCGCTCGGCCGGGTCGGTGATCCAGGAGCGAATGTCCGATATCACTGCGCTGATGCAGGAGAGCATTTCCTCGGAACGCGTGGTCAAGTCCTTCGTGCGGGAAAGATTTGAGATAGACCGTTTCCATGAGCAAAACGAGTTGAATTTTCGTGCGGTGATGAAGGACGCGCAGCTTTCGAGCCTTTTGACGCCGACGGTGGAATTTTTCGCCGCCCTCGGCGTGACAGTCATCATTTGGTTTGGCGGCATGGAAGTGGTGGACGGAGTCATCACGGCGGGAACTCTGGTGGCGTTCCTGACTTATGCGGTAAACCTTGCGAACCCGGTCAAACGCTTGTCGCGCATCTATGCGCAGATACAGAAAGCAATGGCCGGCGCAGACCGCGTATTCGCACTCCTCGATATGGAGGAGACGGTGACGGACGCGCCGGATGCGAAAGCCCTGCCTCCCGTGGACGGGCGCGTATGCTTTTCGGACGTCAGCTTTTCTTATCGCGAGGACGTGCCGGCACTGTCGAATCTGACGTTTACGGCGGAGCCGGGGCAGATGATCGCTTTCGTCGGGCCGTCCGGCGCGGGGAAGTCCACGGTGGCGAATTTGATTCCGCGCTTTTACGATGTGACGGGCGGCTCGATCACGATCGACGGGCATGACGTGCGGGACGTGACGACGGACTCGCTTCGTACGCAGATCGGCATCGTGCCGCAGGAAACGGTGCTCTTTTCCGCGACCGTGCGGGAAAATATCCGTTACGGACGTCTTGACGCGACGGACGCGGAAATTGAGGCGGCGGCGAGGGACGCGGGCGCCCATGAGTTCATCATGGCGCTGCCGGGAGGCTACGATACGGAAATCGGCGAGCGCGGCGCGAACCTTTCCGGCGGACAGCGGCAGCGGATCGCCATCACGCGCGCTATACTGAAAGATCCGCGCATCTTGATTCTCGACGAGGCGACCAGCGCGCTCGATACAGAGAGCGAGAAGATCGTGCATGCGGCGCTCGACCGTCTGATGATCGGGCGCACGTCTTTCGTCATCGCGCACCGCCTTTCGACGATCATAGGCGCCGACAGGATTTACGTGCTGGACGGCGGCAGGATTCGCGAGCAGGGAACCCATGAGGAACTTCTTGCG
>JAFZRW010000078.1 GCA_017619685.1 Schwartzia sp. (in: firmicutes) | reverse complement strand
GATAACCGGAGATCGAGATCGTGTTCCACTTCGGAACATTCTTGGAGCAATACTCGAAGATGTTCGTGATGATACGCATGGACGGCTTCGGCGGGACGATGTACGTGCCGCGAGCCGCATACTCTTTCAGGATATCGTTCTGGATCGTGCCGCGGAGCTTGTCGGCGGTGACGCCCTGCTCCTCGGCGACTGCGATGTACATGGAAAGGAGTACGGACGCCGGAGCGTTGATCGTCATCGACGTGGAAACTTTGCCCAGGTCGATCTGATCGAACAGAACTTCCATATCAGCCAGGGAGTCGATAGCAACACCGACTTTACCGACCTCGCCCTCGGAGATCGGATCATCGGAGTCGTAACCGATCTGGGTCGGAAGATCGAAAGCGCAGGAAAGGCCCGTGCCGCCGTTAGCGATCAGATAGCGATAACGCTCGTTGGAAGCTTTCGCCGTCGAGAAGCCGGCATACATACGCATCGTCCAGAAACGGCCGCGATACATGGTCGGCTGAACGCCGCGGGTGAACGGATACTCACCGGGGAAACCGATCTTTTCGTTGTACTCGTCCACACCAGCGATGTCAAGCGGCGTGTAGAGGCGCTGCTCCGGAATGTGCTTGCGCTCCGGAGTCTTCGCAATAGCTTTCGCTACGGCAGCTTCGTACTTTTCGAGTTCAGCTTTGATCTTTTCATTGCTCATAATGGGTTTACCCTCCTATTTTTATTTGTTCGCCAATAACGTCTGATGAATTATCTACGAGGTCGGGCCTCTTATTTAACCTTCATCGAGCCGGTCTCGGCGAGCCTGACATGGAACGAAAGCGCTTCCTTGAGGATGTGCGGCGTATGCGCAACGCCCTTCTCCAAGGTCGCCTTGAGTGCGCGATCGTAGTAGTCCTGCAGAAGCGGACGATACTCGGGGTTCGCGCAGTTGTTGATGATGAGCTTCGCGCGCTCACGCGGGCAAACGCCGCGGAGGTCTGCAACGCCCTGCTCGGTGACGATGGCGTCGACAACCTGCTGACCATGGTCGACGTGCGAGACGAACGGAACGATCGAAGAGATGTCGCCGTTCTTCGCCGTGGACTGCGTCAGGAAGATCGTCAGATAGCCGTTGCGGGCAAAGTCGCCCGAGCCGCCGATACCGTTCATCATACGGGTACCGTTGACAAGCGTGGAATTGATGTTGCCGTAAATGTCGGCCTCGATCGCCGTGTTCATCGCGATGACGCCAAGGCGACGAACGACTTCCGGATTGTTCGAGATTTCCTGCGGACGAAGCATGATCTTTTTCTTGTACTTCTCGATGTTCTCGTAGAAGCGCTTCTGTCCATCCGGAGACGGGGTCAGCGAAGTGCCGGACGCGAAGTCGAGCTTGCCAGCGTCGATCATGTCGAAGATGCCGTCCTGGATAACTTCGGTGTAAACCGTCAGGTGCTCATACTTCGAATTGACGAAACCGGAGAGAGCCGCGTTCGCGACGTTGCCGACGCCGGACTGGAGCGGCAGCAGGTTCTGCGGCATACGGCCTGCCTTAACCTCGCCATCCAGGAAGTCGATGAGGTTGCCCGCCATCTTCTTCGCGACGTCGTCCACCGCTGCCAGCGGACGAACCTTATCGGTGACATCCGTCGGAACGATGAATTTGATTTTCGCCGGATCGCACGGAATGAACGGCGTACCGATGCGAGTGTCGGGCCGAACTACCGGGATCGGGAGACGATACGGAGGATCGAGAGGCACGTAGATATCGTGCATTCCCTCAAGAGCCAACGGCTGGGAGGTATTGACCTCAACGATGACAACATCCGCAGTCTGGACGTAGGACGGAGCATTACCGACGGAAGTAGTCGGAATGAGATTGCCCTCTTCCGTGATTGCGGCGGCCTCAACGATGGCAACGTCAATCTTCTTGCCCTTCATGAAGCCATAACGGGCCATCTGCGCCGAGGAGCTCAGATCGAGATCGCAGTAAGAAATCTCACCCGTGTTGATGCCCTTCTGTATGTCCTTGTTCGTCTGGTAAGGCATACGGAAATCAATACCCTTAACCGCTGCCAATTCGCCGTCAAGCTCAGGGCCTACAGAAGCGCCGGTCCAAAGATTGATTTTGAACGGTGTCTTCTTCATGCGCTCAGCCAAAGCGTGCGGGACAGCCTTCGGATAACCGGACGGCGTAAATCCGCTGGTGCCGATGCTCATTCCCGGCTTGATAAACTCGGCGGCTTCTTCAGCCGTTACGATCTTATCCTGCAGAGCTTTGTTCCGAACGCGATCAAGAATGTCGTTCTTTCCAACCATTAAAAAACCTCCTTTAATTTACGACCCTGAAAGGCCGTTATTTTGACGCCTGACAGGCTGCCTTTTTCTTTGGCGCTCCGATTAGCTCGCATCTGTCGAATCCCGAAAAAAAAGCATTCCCAGCTTGTTCCGACGTCAATTTCTTCCGCGTATTAGTGTACCACTTCAGGCGTTCATAGTCAAGTAATTCGTCCTGTTTTCCTTCGTGTTTTTTGACAATTCCCGCAAAGTGGACACCTGTATTTTCGGAATAGCCCATCCACCATATATGGACATTTTTTACTCATCAACGCACAAAAAATCACAATATATCGTTATCGAAAAAAACGGAGAAACTGCTCGAAAAAACAGTCTCTCCGTTCATGTTTGTGCAAAACGCCATGGGACTTTATTCCTGCGTTTGTAACGTCTCAGATTTCTCTTCTGTACCGGCTCCGCGGACTGCCATGGAAATCGCACAGCCGAGCCAAAGGAGCATCGACGTCGGGATATTGAACACGACGTCGTCCGTCAGTCCGCCCAGCGCGACCGTGACGAGAGCCAGCGCGCTGCCGAGCTCGAAGCGCCGCACGAAAGCGCTCGTCTCGGACCGGGAAGCCAGGAAGGCGCTGATCATCGTGCCGAAAAAGAACCAGAAATACGCCGCCGCACCGATGACGCCAATCTCCGCCGCGTAATTCAGATACATATTGTGCGCGTGATAAATATCCACCGAGACGTCGTTGATATAAAAATCGTATTCGTGATAGACCATGCGATACGCGCCCCAGCCGATGCCCAAAAGCGGGTGGTCGAGAATCATCGCGGCGCTGCTCTCCCAGATCGCGAGCCGCATCTCCGAGGACGTGTCCACTTTCGTGAACACGGAAGCCAGCCGCTCCGCCAGCATCGGATCGACAAGCAGCAGCAGGCCGCCGAGCACGACGCACCCCAAAAGGATACGACGGTCTTTTACGATACCATAGCCCGCGGCCATGAGCGCGACCGCGAAGCACGCGCCGCGCGCGTACGTCATGGCAAGGCACGCGGCAACCGCGAACAAGACGCCTCCGTACCGCCAGCGCTTGCTTTTCTCCTCCTCGCTGACAAAAAACGCGAATACCATCGCAAACACTTCGCCAAGATAGCCCGCGAAGATGTTCGGGTTTTCCCAGGTGGAGAACACGCGCTTTTTCAGCTCGGGGAAAGCGTCGCCGTCCACCCATTTCATGTCCGCCGTCTCGATGCCGAAAGCGAACTGGTAAAAACCGTATATCACGGAAAGAGCCGCCGACCACGCCAGCATTTTCACGACGCCCCGAAGCTGCTCCTCCGTCCGAAGCGTCTGCCCCGCCAGAAAGTAAGTGAACGCATACGCCCCGACGAGAACGTAATAATTATAGAAGCTGAACGCCGGATTGGGCGAAACCGCGATAGACGCCGCCCCGATCAAGATGAACAGGAACACCGGCACGTCATAGGGCAGTCTGCGAAAATGAAATTCCGGATCGCAAATCCAGCGCCGAATCCAAAGCAAAACGCCTAAAGCGAGCGCGATACCGGCAAGCTGCGGGGAGAGCGCGATGAAAAACGCCTCCGCGCGGAGCGCGAAATAGCATTGGTTTTCCATGCTTCTTTGGCGACTTTGAAGCTTTTTTTGCTCAATCACGCTCAGCGTATCCGTCTCCGTCTCCGCCATGCTTCCGCGTCTCCTTTCCCTCCAAGATTTTCGCGCGCAATTCGCCGATCAGATACAGCGAGCCCGTGCAGCAAAGCACCGCGCCTTTCGCCATGGAAAGCGCACGCTGCAGCGCCCGTTCCCTGTCCGGCTCTGCGGCCACGTTCCGCACGCGTTTTTGCACCTCGTCCGCAAGCCGTTCCGCCACTTCCGCCCGCGCCGAATCCGGCTGGGTCACGACCACCGTATCCTCCGGCCGAAGCAGTGTGTCGAGCATTTCTTCAATCGCCTTGTCGTGCAGAATGCCGAGCAGGAACACGCGCGGCTCTTTCGGGAACGCCGAATCCAGCGTTTCCCGAAGCGCTCTCACGCCCGCCGGATTATGCGCGCCGTCCACAACGATCTTTTGCGCGCCGACGTCCATTCGCTCAAAACGGCCCGGCCACGTCGTCCGCGCAAACGCCCCGCGCGCCGCCTCCATCGAAACCCCGGCGTCCTTTTCCGCGAGGACCGCGAGCAGCGCCGCCGCAACCGCGCTGTTTTCCACCTGATAGTTCGCGGCAAGAGAGAGCTCGTATTGCCAATCCGAGAGTGAAAACGCCGGCGCAGAAAACGAGATTCTCTGTCCCGCGGACGTTTTAGACAGGCATTCCGCAGAAAAATCCTCGTCCATGACATAAAGCGGCGCGTTATGTTGTGCCGCCGTCCGGCGGATCACGTCCAGCGGCATTCCTTTCGCCGCCGTCACGACGGGAACTCCCTCTTTGATGATTCCCGCCTTATGTTCCGCGACGCCCTCCAAAGTCCCGCCGCACATGTCGGCGTGCTCCAGCGTCACGTTCGTGACAGCGCAGGCGACGGGCGTAATGATATTCGTCGAGTCGAGCAGGCCGCCGAGCCCAACCTCGATCACCGCATAGTCCACCTTTTGCTCGGCAAAATACAGGAACGCCGCCGCCGTCAGCACCTCGAACTGCGTCGGACTTTCCTCGCCCCCGGCGATCATTTTTTCCGCTGCATCCCTTGTCCGCGTAAGTATTCGGGCAAAATCCCCGTTGGAAATATCCGTGCCGTTCACTCGCATTCTTTCATTATATAATACGAGATGCGGCGACGTAAAAATCCCCGCCGATCGCCCCGACGCAGAGAGCGCCGCCGCCGTCAGCGCGGAGACGGAGCCCTTTCCGTTCGTTCCCGTGATATGCACCGTGCGATACGAATCCTGCGGATTGCCCAAAAGTTCCGCCAGTCTGCGGATTCGCGAAAGTCCCAGCCGCATGCCGAAGGTGTTCAGCGACGAAAGGTAGTCCAGTGATTCTTGATATGTCATTCAAAACCTCATCCTCTGATTCCGTAACAAATTTTTTGAAGTATGTTTTTCATACTTCAAAAAATTTTCAAGCGTATCACAGAGAAGCCAAATGACGCAAACGGTCGGCCATGACCGCGCGCTTTTCCTCATAATCCTTCTGTTTCGCGCGCTCCTTCTCCACGACGTCGGCGGGCGCTTTCGCCACGAAGGATTCGTTCGCGAGCTTCTTTTTCGCGCGCTCGATCTCGCGGTCTAGATTCTCCAGTTCCTTCGTCAGTCGCTGCGTCTCCTTCTCCACGTCGATCAGGCCCTTCAGCGGCAGATAGACGCTCACGCCGGCCACGGCCGCCGTCATGGCGTTCTCCGGCTTTGCCGCGTCCGCGCTGCAAAGCGTGACCGGCTCCGTGTCCGCAAGGCCCCTGAGATACCCTTCATGCGATGCGAAAACTTCGCGCAGCGCGTCGTCCGCGATATGGAGAATCGCCTCGCTCTTCTTGCCCGGCTGCGCGCCCGCCTCGGCGCGCATGTTGCGGATTGCCTTGATCGTCTCCATGATCGCCGTCATGGCGCTTTCCGCCGCCTCGTCGAGCTTCCCTTCCTCGCCCGTCGGCCACGCCGCGACCATCACGCTCTGTCCCTCATGCGGCACGCGCTGCCAGATCTCCTCGGTAATAAACGGCATGAACGGGTGCAGCAGGCGAAGCGTATGCTCCAGCACATAACCCAGCACGTACTGCGCCGTCCGGCGCGGACGCTCGTTCTCCTTGTCGTAAAGGCGCGGCTTCGCCAGCTCGATGTACCAGTCGCAAAGCTCGCTCCAAATGAATTCGTAGATCGCGCGCGCCGCCTCGCCCAACTCGAATTTCTCAAGATTCTCGGTGACGCCCGCCGCCGTCTTCGCATAGCGCGAGAGAATCCAGCGGTCGGAAAGCTCAAAATCATCCTGCGCCGGCACGAAGCTCCTGTCGAAACCCTCGAGATTCATCAGCATGAAGCGGGACGCGTTCCAAAGCTTGTTCGCGAAATTCCGCGCAGACTCCACACGCTCCCAATAAAAGCGCATATCGTTGCCCGGCGTGTTGCCCGTCACGAGCATGAAGCGCAGCGTGTCCGCGCCGTACTTGTCGATGACCTCCACAGGGTCGATGCCGTTGCCCAGCGACTTCGACATCTTGCGCCCCTGGCTGTCGCGCACGAGCCCGTGGATGAACACATGACGGAACGGGATGTCTTTGCCGAATTTCAGTCCCATCATGACCATGCGCGCAACCCAGAAGAAAATGATATCGTAGCCCGTTACCAGCACGCTGGTCGGATAGAACTGGCGAAGCTCCGCCGTATCCTCGGGCCATCCCATCGTCTCGAAGGGCCAAAGGCCGGAGCTGAACCAGGTGTCAAGCACGTCCTCGTCCTGACGGATATTTTTGCTGCCGCATTTCGGACAAGACGTAATATCCTCGCGGGAAACCGTCGTCTCGCCGCAGTCGTCGCAGTACCAGGCCGGAATCCGATGGCCCCACCAAAGCTGGCGGGAAATGCACCAGTCGCGGATGTTCTCCAGCCAATTCGTATAGATCTTCGTGAAACGCTCCGGCACGAACTTGATGCGCCCGTTGTTCACCGCCTCGATGGCAGGCTTCGCCAGCGACTCCATCTTCACGAACCACTGCTTCGACACCAGCGGCTCCACCGTCGTATGGCAGCGCGAGCAGTGTCCGACCGCGTGCTCGTGGTTTTCGGTCTTGACCAGGACGCCCGTCTCTTCCAGTTCTTTTACGAGGCGCTTGCGGCACTCGTAACGGTCGAGACCCGCGTATTTTCCGGCGCCCTCGCCCATCGTGCCGTCGTTCTCGATGACCTTCACCTGCTCGAGATCGTGCCGCGCACCCATCTCGAAGTCGTTCGGATCGTGCGTCGGCGTCACTTTCACCGCGCCCGTGCCAAACTTCGGATCGACGTATTCGTCGGCAAACAGCGGAATCCGCCGCCCCACCACAGGCAGGATCAGCGTCTTGCCGATCAGATCCTTATAGCGCTCGTCGTCGGGATGCACCGCGACGCCCGTATCGCCGAACATCGTCTCCGGCCGCGTCGTCGCGATCTCAACGAACTCGTCCGAGCCCTCCACCGGATAACGCAAATGCCAAAGATGGCCCTGCTCCGTCTCGTGCTCCACCTCGATATCGGAAAGCGCCGTATTGCAGCGCGGGCACCAGTTCGTGATCCGCATGCCCTGATAGATGAGCCCTTCCTCATAGAGGCTCACGAAAACTTCGCGCACCGCCCGCGAGCAGCCCTCGTCCATCGTGAAGCGCTCCCGCGCCCAATCGCAGGACGAACCGAGAGAACGAAGCTGAGACATGATTCGGCTGCCGAACTTTTCCTTCCACGCCCAGACGCGCTCCAGGAATTTCTCGCGGCCAAGATCATAGCGGGAAAGACCTTCCTCGCGCAGCGACTCCTCGACCTTTGCCTGCGTCGCGATGCCCGCGTGGTCGCAGCCGGGCATCCAAAGCGTATTGTAACCCTGCATCCTGCGCCAGCGAATCAGGATATCCTGCAGCGCGTTATCCATCGCATGACCCATGTGAAGCTGGCCCGTCACGTTCGGCGGCGGAATCACGATCGAGAACGGCTTCTTGTCCCGCTCTACTTCCGCGTGGAACAGCCCGTTCGTCTCCCAATACTCATACCATTTCTTCTCGAACAACTTCGGATCGTACACCTTCGGAATCATGTTCTCCGTCTCCGGCATTTTCCCCAACCTCCTAAAATATTACCGTTCCCGCTAAATTCAGCCGTCGCCTCCGGCTCGGCTTCATTAAGCGGTCAGGTATCCGTCGCACTAAACTTGTGCTACGCTTACGCTCGCACACGTTAAGTGCTCTCGTAAAAAAACGCTCTTTCATCCCGAAGGACGAAAGAGCTTCTCTTCCGTGGTACCACCTAGCTTCCCGCAGCGCAAAAATGCGCGCGGCTCAAAACATAACGCCGTTTCCGCGTTTCGACTCAAAAGCGACCTTCCCCGGCACGACGCAAAGCCCTCCCAGCCAAAGGGGCTTCTCTCTATACCGCCGCCCGCCGCGTACTCCTCTTCCTCATCGCCGACATTCTCTATTATATAATGTAGCGTATTTTAGCATAACCCGCCGAAATTTGCAACCTGCAAAACGATCTGCATATTTTTTGTGTTGTATCAGTACGTTCCTTCCAACGGATCGGGGCCGTACTGGTTCGGGCCGTCCGTTCCTTTCGCCAAAAGCAGATACAGGCTCAATGCTATATTGACGATGGGAACGAAATTTCCGATGATCCACCATGCCGGACGATCGAGATCGTGCAAACGACGAACTGCCAGCATACAACCAGGAACAGCCCCCGCGAGGCCTATCAATGTACCCATCGTTCCAATCGTCGATTCTTTTGCGCCGATCACAGCGAGAACTATCCCAAGCACGAATGCCGCGACAGTAACGGCCACAATGAGCGCCAACCCCCGCATGATGTAACGCTTGCGGTTCAAACGATTGTCATAACGAAGGAACATCTGATAAAGTCCTTCATCCGGCACATAGGCTCCGCCGGCAAACGCAGCTGCTCCAGCCGCCCCATAAGCATTCTGCGCCCCGCCTTGTCCCGGCCATCCTCCATAGGGTTGTTGTCCGGCATTTTGCCCCGGAGCATTCTGGTACATCATCGGCTGCGGTTGCCCCGGCTGCCCGGACATCATCGGCTGCGGCTGTCCATGTGACTCCTGCCGCATCGGCGGATTATTCATCTCCTGCTGCGGGTCCGGCGTTTTTTCTGGCGGCTGCGTCGGAACAGACTCTTCCGGCGCTGCTCCAGCGTCTATGATCTGCGCCCCGCAGGACGGACAGAACTTTCCGGCCCCTTCCAGCGGCGAACCGCAATTCTGACAAAACTTAGCCACGTTAAAATCCTCCTTTGATTCGAGTGATATTTCCCTTCTTTTTATTGTACATTTTCTTTCAAACAATGGCAATCATTTATCGGTAAATCTTTGCTTTGTCGGGAAAAGCGTATAATACAAACCTCCCACACTCGAAATAATTCGGAAGCTTGATGACACAATGCCTTATGTGAGCAACAATTATTCCCTGCCTCCCGAGAGCGAACTACCAAAGTCAACAATGAACAGTTTCTTTCAAATTCCGTTTGGAAGAAAAAACTATCCGATGCTCAAAACCGTTGTTATATCAGTCTCTTTAGCCAATCCTATTTCGCTCACGAAAAAAACGAAGTACAAATTTTTGACTAAAAAAATTTTTTGCAGGATTCGATAAGAGGCAAGAAACCTTACGGGGAAAAGGATTTTCTGACGCCTTGTCAAGCAATCCTCAAAACCGAATTGCGTCGATTATTACTTTGGGAACTGCTCCCCCTTCAACCGCCTGCGGCAGTCCCTGACGGGGAGAGCACCGAACTCCCGCGCTTTCATTGACGGTGTAAGACAGGAAAGTGTATAATAGAAAAAAGTAAAGGAGGAAGCGGCTATGTTGGCAATAGAAGGATACTATGACGGATTGTCTTTTCAGCCATTGGAAAAACCACGAGCCAAAACGAATCAACGAGT
>JAFZRW010000077.1 GCA_017619685.1 Schwartzia sp. (in: firmicutes) | reverse complement strand
TCGATCCGCCGCGTATTCCTCTGCGAGGAAAAGACAGGAGACTTCCTGTGCGGGATCCCAAAGGAGATCGACGCGCCGGAGCTTTCGTTCGTCGCCATTGCCACCAGGGAAACGACGCTGCGCCCGATGACTAGGGACGAAATGTATTCGTCGGACCGCTCCATGAAAGCGGAGGCGCTGGAGGACGCGCTGGCTCCTTTCTTCTGTCGTCCCGACCGTCGCCTTTTGCCCCGCGTCTGCCGCGCGCTTTCACCGGAGGAGCATGCAGAGCTTCCCGCCGGGACGCGCCTTGCCGTGCCGAAGGGCCGGCCGCTGATCTGGCTGGAAGTTCCGAGAGAGGCCGTGAAAAACGCCTCTGACGCTCGATTCATCAATGAAAGCAATCTCCTGCTGCTTCCCGCCACAGAAACCATCGTCCTCGAAACGACCGCCGAAGTCGCCGCGCTGTCCACAGAAACGATCATCAACCGCTACGACACGGCGATCATTCCGACGGCCCTTGGCCGGGAGATTCGACGTTTCTGCCAGGTTTGGCTCGACTTTTTCCATGCGGAAGAACAGCGCAACGGGGAAAAACTGTCGGAATTCGCCCGCACGAAGGAGCTGCTCGTCGCCAATTCCTACAGCGAACTCTTGAAAAACCTAATCCCCGACCTGCCCTTCATCAGCCGCGCCGAGGATAAGAACCAGCCTCCCGTCATTCACGCTCTGCGCGAAATCGGCGAATATCTCGGTATCCCGCGCACTCGCTTCCGTCTGCCGGACGAAGCAGCCCATTTGACAGACGCGCGGGAAATCCTGCGGGCTCTCGGCAGCCGCGAACTCCATGCCCGCGAGATCGAGTTGGTTCCCGACTGGCACAAACAGGACATCGGACCGCTCCTCGCCTTCAAGGACGGCAAGCCCTATGCGCTTTTGCCCGCCGCGCCCGATCGCTACGAGTGGATGGACCATGAAAGCGGACAGCGGCTTGCCATTGACGACGAAACGGCTGACGCCTTCGATTCCCGCGCGTTCTGCTTCACGCAGGCGATGCCGGAAGACGTGGACAGCCTTTGGAAGTGGTTCAAATGGACGACGCGGCTCTGCTGGGAGCGCGACTACTTGCTGCTCCTCTTCTGCTGCTTCATCGCGGGCCTGATTCCCGTCGTCACGCCGCTCGTGACCCAGACCATCTTCAGCGACATCATCCCGACCTACGACAAAAAAGCGCTGCTTCTTGTGGTGCAGGTCATGTTCGTGACCTCGATCTCCGGCGCGCTGATCTCTCTCGTGCGCGGATTGACCGTCATGCGCCTCAAGAATCATGTGCGCGTGACGGCGGAATCGGCCCTTTGGATCAAGCTCCTGTCGCTTCCGGCCGCCTTCTTCCGAAAATATCAGATTGGCGACCTTGCGCTTCGGATGCAGGGCGTCGCCACTCTTTCCAACCAGCTTTCGACTACCGCCGCCAGCGGTATCTTCAACGGCATCTTCTGTTTCTGGAATCTGGTCGTGATGTTTTATTACAGCGGTAAGATGGCGTTACTGGCAGTCTTCATCTGGGCCATCTTTTTCGCGTTGTCGATGTTTTTCTCCTGGCGGCAGGTCGGCTACCAAAAAGAAAAAGCGGAAGCTTCAGGACGCGTTTCGGGCCAGCTTTTGCAGTTGCTCGCCGGGTTGAACAAGTTCCGCCTGCGCGCCGCCGAGGAACGCGCCTTTTACCTCTGGACCCAACGCTTCGGCGACGAGTGGAAATGGAACCGCAAATCCCGCTGGCAGGACATCTGGATCGGGCTGATCATGTCGGCGCAGCCCATCGTGCTGAATTTCTGTATATTCTACTATGCGATGTCGCTGCTTGACGATTCCCAGACCTCCGGTATCGCGTTCATGACCACCGCCCAGTTTCTGAGCTTCAATTCCGCGATGGGCAGCTTCGGCAGCGCGCTGAACGGCCTCCGGGGCGGCATCGTCAGCATTTGGGGCGTCATGCCGACGCTGGAGCGCATCCTGCCGATCCTGCAGGAAAAGAGCGAAGTCTCCGAAAGCAAGCTGCCTGCAGGCGAGCTGACCGGCGAGATCGACGCGGCGGAAATCCGGTTCCGCTACAAGCCGGACGCGCCGCTCGTGCTGAAAAATATCAACCTTTCCATTCGTCCCGGCTCCTTCATCGCCATCGCTGGAAGCTCAGGCAGCGGAAAATCGACGCTGCTCCGCGTGCTGCTCGGCCTAGAGAAGCCGGAGAGCGGCGCGGTGCTCTACGACGGCATGGACCTCTCCGAGCTCGACGTCTCGTCGGTGCGCCGCCAGATTGGCGTCGTCATGCAGCACGGGCAGCTGATGGAGGGCAGCATCTTCTCCAATATCGTCGGCTCGCTGCCGCTGACCATGGACGACGCCTGGGAAGTGGCGCGGCTCGTGGGGCTCGAAGCCGATATCAAGGAACTGCCCATGGGACTGCACACCGTCGTCAACGAGGGCGGTACGACGTTCTCCGGCGGCCAGCGGCAGCGCCTGCTGATTGCCCGTTCCCTCGTGCATCATCCGCGCATCATCGTATTCGACGAAGCCACCAGCGCCCTCGACAACGAGACCCAGGCCATCGTCTCGCAAACGCTCGAATCCATGCGTTCGACCCGCATCGTCGTCGCCCATCGCCTCTCGACCATCGAGCACGCCGACCGCATCCTCGTCATGGACCGGGGCGAGATCGTCGAGGACGGCACCTACCATGAGCTGATGGAGAAAAACGGCCTGTTCGCCGAACTGGCGGCAAGACAGATCGCATAACGACAGAAAAAGCGGAACTTCTTGCGAAGTTCCGCTTTTTTGACGCCGTATGACCGACGGTATATGCCGTCATTTCGAATAAATCTTGTTGAACTCCTCGCGGATGGCTTCGCCCTTCTTTACGATCTTTTCGCGGATCTCGGCCTTTTTCGCCTCGCGCAGTTTCTTCCGCGCATCGGAGGCCAATTCTTCTTGCAGCTTCACGGCCTGCTCGACCTCGGCGGCAACCTCGGCGGCCGGGTAGCGGGTAATC
>JAFZRW010000076.1 GCA_017619685.1 Schwartzia sp. (in: firmicutes) | reverse complement strand
TTTTCCTGCACGGCCTCCCGATACGCCCGCAGCGTGAATTCCCTGCCCGCAAAAGCGCTGATCAACATGAGCAGCGTCGATTTCGGAAGATGGAAATTCGTTACGATGGCGTCGACGATTTTGAAGTCGTATCCGGGATAAATAAAAATGCTCGTTTCGCCTGAACGACCGTAGATCTCATTTTTTCCGACGGCGGCGGATTCCAGCGTGCGAATCGACGTCGTGCCGACCGCGACGACACGCTTGCCCGCCGCTTTCGTATCGCGGATCAGCTTTGCCGTTTCCTCGCTGATCGAATAATATTCGCTGTGCATGACGTGATCTTCAATACGCTCCTCCTTGACCGGACGGAAGGTGCCGAGGCCGACGTGCAGCGTCAGAAAGCCGAGATTTATGCCCGCGTCTTTCAGGCTTTGCATTTGCTCCGGCGTGAAATGGAGTCCCGCCGTAGGCGCAGCCGCCGAGCCGGACGCACGGCTGTAGACGGTCTGGTATCGCTCGCGGTCGGCGAGTTTTTCGTGGATATAGGGCGGAAGCGGCGTCTCCCCGAGGCGGTCGAGGATTTCCTCGAAAATACCCTGATAATGGAAACGCACGAGACGACCGCCGAAGTCGGTATGTCCCGTCACTTCGCAGGAAAGCTCGTCGCCGAATCGGATCGTCGCACCGCGCAGAGCTTTTTTTCCGGGCTTTACAAGCGTTTCCCATTCGTCGCCTTCCGTGCGGCGAAGCAACAGCACTTCCACCCGCGCGCCCGTCGGCTCTTTTCTCCCGATCAGGCGCGCCGGAAGGACGCGCGTATCGTTGAAAATCAATGTATCGCCGGGCGAAAGGAACTCCTGCAAGTCATAAAAATGACGATGTTCGATCGTCTCCTGCACCGGATCGAGCACCATGAGACGCGAAGCGTTGCGCGGCTCCACCGGCGTCTGCGCTATCAATTCTTCCGGCAGTTCATAGTCAAAATCGGACAGCAGCATGCTTGTTTCTTATTCCTCTCCTTAAAAGAGCCATGTAACGTCTACATTCCTGTAATAATGGCTCAAAATTTCCCGATACTTGCTTTTTTCCGCCATGCCGTATGCGCCCCACTGCGACATGCCGACGCCGTGACCGCGCCCATAGCCGTCGAACACGATTACGGCGTTCGGATTGGTTATTTCGATTTTCCCTTTGGTGTTCGGGTCGGTCTTTTTTTCCGTTCCGTAACGGATATCGAACAATGTGCTGGGCAATCCGACGATCCAGCGAAGTTTCGGGCCGGCGACGTCGATTTTTTGCGTTGTACCGATAAAGCGAATGTTTTTGACGCGGCCGGACGGATAACGATCCGCAGCGCTTTTCCCGAGTTCCAGTGGCGTAAGTTCTATGGCTTTCAGCGTTCCGACGGAAACGCCTGCAGCCGCAAGCTTGGACGCAAGTTCGCGCGGAGACATGGACACTTGCCAGTGACGATTTGGCGCGACCCCGTCCTGCGGATCGCGAACCGCCTGCAAATACGGAAGCGCCGTACCGCCCGCTTCTTCGCTGCCTGCGGTCATTCCGCCGGAAGAGGCGTAAAACGCAGCGTAAATCGCCTTGCCCTGATACGTCATGATCTCTCCGCGCGTCGCCGAGACAGCGCGCAGCCCTTCCGGACTTTCCGACCCGACGCCGCCGTAAACCTGGCAACAGGTCGTCGCGCAGACGTCATAGCCGTCGTCGTCGTGTTTGCCCAGCGAATAGACGGCGAAGGTGCGCGCCGCCACCGCTTGGGCTTTCAGCGCTTCCGCCGGCCAGTCCGGGCTCATCTCTTCCGAGATGACGCCGCTGATATAGTCGTCAAGCTTGACTTCATTGACGACGGTGATCGTTCCGTCGTCGGCCAGCAACAACAAAATCGTTCCGCGATATTTATCGCCAGCGACAGAAAGGAAACGGGAGCTTCGCTCGTCCGCAAGCGTAAAGCGGATTTTTTTCGCCGAGACGTCCTTGCCGTCTACGACGAAGCGGCGATTCTTGACCGTGACGGTCGATACCGTACCCGCCGCGCGTTTTCCAAGCTCCGCTCCGGTCGCTGCGTCGCGGAACACGTATGCTCCGTCGGAGGTAAGTACGGCGGACGCCTGCTCCTCGGCCAGTCCGACACGGATGATCGGTTCTTCTTTTGCCGCGCGTCCGCGTTTTTCCGGTGCTTCCTTCTTTTCCGTATTTGCTTCTTTTGCAGCGTCCGTACTAGGTTGTCTCGGTTTTCCCGCCCGCTCCGGATTCGTCTTTACGGTCGAAGACGGCAATCCTACCGACGCTCTGTCCGCCGCGAAAGCCGAAGCGCTTCCAAACGTCCAATAGAATAGCGCGCATAGAATACCGATGAAAACAAAAAAAGAATGACGACGCACAACTAAACCCTCCCTACTCAGCCAGCCTTTTCGCCTTTTGTGCGCGATGGGCTTTTTTTACCGCTTTTTGTACGGCGCGGCTATAGCGCTCTTCCTCGCTGAATATGCAGCCGCAGTATGCCTGCCGGTACAGGCCGAGCTCGACGCTGATGTCGATGCCCTCCTGCCAGCCGGAACGAAAATCTTCATAATAAAAATCGACGCCGTGAACTTTCGCGAAATGCTCGGCGATCTCTTTCATCACATCATGTTGCTGATAGATGCTGTAAAAGAGCGTCGACGTGAAGGCGGAGAAGCCGTTTTCCGCAGCATACCGCGCCGCCTGCTCCAGGCGCCAAGTGTAGCACATCCGGCAGCGCCTGTTTTTTTGCAGTTTATACATCTCGACAAACTGAAGCGCCTCTTCCTGCGTAGACGACGCCGGAACGACGTCCTCGCCCTCGGCCGTCAGCGCGCGGCGCAAAAAATCGCGAAGCATGAACCGCTCGTCCGTCACAAGTTCCATATCCGTTTTTTCGGCGAACTGCTTCGCCGTTTTCAGGCGCATATCCCATTCGTGATATGGGTGAATGTTCGGGTTGAAAAAATACCCGACGGGCTCGACGCCGTCCGCACGGAGCTTCTTCAACGGATAGCAGGAACACGGGCCGCAGCACATGTGCATCAGCAGTTTCATGATCTCTCGTCCTCGAACAGAGAGCCGGAGACGCTTTCGCCGCTGCCCGGATACGGAACCTTCATGTGTTCATAGCCCGCGCGCGTCACGACGCGGCCGCGCGGCGTCCGCATCAGGAAGCCAAGCTGGATCAGGAACGGCTCATAGACGTCGGTGATGGTGTCCGGTTCTTCGCTGATGGCTGCAGCCATCGTTTCGAGACCGACAGGACCGCCTGCGAATTTCTCGATCATCGTCAAGAGCATGCGTCGATCCATACGATCGAGGCCGATCTTATCGACTTCAAGACGCAGAAGCGCCTCGTCCGCGATCTTAGCCGTGATCACGCCGTCGCCCTGCACCTGCGCGAAATCCCGCACGCGCTTTAGCAAGCGGTTCGCCACGCGCGGCGTACCGCGAGAACGACGCGCAATCTCCAGCGCCCCGTCGTTTTCAATCTCGATTTTCAAAATGTCCGCCGCTCGCTTGATGATTTCCACCAATGCGTCCGGCTTGTAATATTCGAGGCGAAGCGACACGCCGAAACGGTCGCGAAGCGGCGCGGCCAGCGCGCCTTCTCTCGTCGTAGCGCCGACAAGGGTAAACGGTGCGACGTCGAGTCGTATGGAGCGCGCGGACGGGCCCTTGCCGATAATGATGTCCAGCGCGAAATCTTCCATCGCTGAATACAGCACTTCCTCGACGCTGCGGGAAAGGCGATGTATCTCGTCGATGAACAGGACGTCCCGCTCGCCGAGGTTCGTCAAAAGCGCGGCGAGGTCGCCGGAGCGCTCGATGGCCGGGCCGCTGGTCACGCGAAAATTTACGCCCATCTCGTTGGCAATGATTGCCGCAAGCGTTGTTTTCCCAAGTCCCGGAGGACCCGAGAGAAGCACATGGTCGAGCGCTTCTCCGCGGCGCTGCGCCGCCTGTATGAATACGGAAAGATTTTCCTTGGCTTTATCCTGCCCGATGTAATCGCGAAATTTGCGCGGACGCAGGCTAAACTGCCAGTCGTCGGAGGGCTGTTCCTCCTTTGCCACAATGCGGCCTTCCTGTTCGTCCACCGGTTACTTCCTCCCCGCA
>JAFZRW010000075.1 GCA_017619685.1 Schwartzia sp. (in: firmicutes) | reverse complement strand
GCGTCAGCGCGGCGCGGGCGTCGGCGGCGGCCATGACGAGCGCGAGCAGACGTTGAACCAGCTCCTTGTCGAAATGGACGGATTTGCGGCGAACGAGGGCATTATCATCATCGCCGCGACGAACCGCCCCGATATTCTCGATCCGGCGCTTTTGCGTCCGGGTCGCTTCGACCGGCAGATCGTCGTCGATAAGCCGGACGTGCGCGGACGGCTCGCAATCCTGAAAGTCCACACGAAAGGAAAGCCCGTGGACGAAGACGCCGACCTCGACATCCTGGCGCGGCGCACGCCGGGCTTTACGGGCGCGGACCTTTCCAATCTCGTCAACGAAGCCGCGCTTCTCTCTGCGCGGCGGAACAAGAAGACTATCACGATGGAAGCGATGGAGGAATCCATCGAGCGCGTCATGGCAGGTCCGGAGCGTCGCTCCCACGTCATGAGCGACAAAGAGAAAAAGCTGACGGCGTACCATGAGGGCGGTCATACCCTCATCGGCCTGCTTTTGCCGAACGCCGACCCCGTACATAAAGTTACGATTATTCCGCGCGGGCGCGCGGGCGGCTATACGCTGATGCTGCCGAAAGAGGATCGTTCTTACGAGACGCGGGGCGAGCTGCTCGACCGTCTCAAAACGCTCTTGGGCGGCCGCGTCGCGGAGGAAGTCGTACTCGGCGAAATCAGCACGGGCGCGTCCAGCGACATTCAGCGCGCGACGCAGATCGTCCGCAGCATGATCACGCAGTACGGCATGAGCAACGTGCTCGGCCCGGTGACTTACGGCGAAGGGCGCGACCATCAGGTCTTCCTGGGGCGCGATTTCAACAATCAGCGCAATTATTCGGAAGAAGTCGCCGCCGAGATCGATAAGGAAGTTCGCCGCTACGTCGAGGACGCTTACGAGGAATGCAGGAAACTCATCACTGATAATATCGAAAAGCTCCATTTGATCGCCGAGGCGCTGATGGAACGCGAAACTCTTGACGCGGCGGAGTTGGACGAACTGATGACGAAAGGGAAGATCAGCGAGAAGCCGAAAGACGACGGCGAGCCGCCGCAGGACGATACGCCGCTGATGACGCCGATCCCGGCGACGCCCGCAGTTTCCGTGGAGCTTTCCGGCCGTGCGGCAGAGACGCCGGTGGAAACGCCGCCTCTCGGCACGCCTGAACCGAAGCTCAATATCACGAATAATTCTCCGGAAGAAAAAGCATAACAAGCATAAAAAAAGAGAGCCGTTCGGCTCTCTTTTTTATGCTTTTTCTTACTCTGCAGTGAACGGCAGCAGCGCGATGTTGCGTGCGCGCTTGATGGCGACCGTCACCTGGCGCTGATGCTTGGCGCAGTTGCCGGAAATGCGGCGCGGCAGGATCTTCCCACGCTCCGTAATGAACCGGCGCAGCTTGCCTGCATCCTTGTAATCGATATGCTCTACCTTGTCCACGCAGAAAGAGCAAACTTTTTTGCGCGGGCGGCGGCTTCTGTCACGTCTGATCACGATTCATTCCTCCTTCAAAACGGAATATCATCGTCAGTTACCGAAGCATTGTCGAAGGACGGAGCCGAAGGCTGAGCTGCGGGAGCGGCTGCGCGCGGTGCGTATCCGCCGTCCATGCCGCCGTCGCCCTGCGGGCGAGAGTCGGCAAACTCGATGCGTTCAGCAATAACGTCCGTTGTATAGCGCTTCGTGCCGTCCTGCGCTTCATAGCTGCCCGTCTGAATACGGCCCTCTACGAGAATCTGGCGGCCTTTGGCGAGATAGTGTCCCGCAAATTCCGCCGTGCGCTCCCAGGCGACGAGACTGATAAAGTCTGCCGTCTGCTGCCCGGGCTGGATATTCGCGCGATTTACGCGCCGGTCGACGGCAATCGTCATGCGCGCTACCTGTCGTCCCGACTGCGTCGTGCGAACTTCGGGATCGCGCGCGAGGCGCCCCATCAATATTACCTTGTTCATGGCAATGCCCCTTCCTGACTGGGGAATCGTTCACGATCCCCTCGCAGTTTTACTCTTCCGACGGCGTTTCTTCCGCGGCTTCCTTAGCTTCTTCTTCCGAGAAGCCTTCGGATTTGACGATCATGTGCTTGAGCACATCGTCCGTGATTTTCATCACGCGGTCGCATTCTTTCACGCAGTCCGGCTCGCAGGACACATAGAACAGGCAATAGTAGCCGTCTGTGCAGTCTTTGATCGGATAGGCGAGCTTGCGC
This sequence comes from Schwartzia sp. (in: firmicutes), assembly GCA_017619685.1. GTDB lineage: Bacteria > Bacillota > Negativicutes > Selenomonadales > Selenomonadaceae > RUG12372. The sequence goes on along the minus strand of JAFZRW010000075.1, from coordinate 11,820 downwards.
CGGCCCCAGCGATCCTCCTTATCAATGACGCCGCCGTTGTTGGCAATCAGTTTGGAGAACTTTCCGATGACGGCTTCCGTCGCCTCGTCCTCCAGCGGCCTCACGATAAATATGACTTCGTACTTTCTCACGAAATCACCTCCTCTTTGGACTATTGGCTCCTTATTTAAGGGAGCAGGGAAGGCTCAAAAATTTAGAACCTAACTCGACCGAGACATTATAATGCCTTTGTTCAGAGTTTGTCAAGGACAAACTTTATTTAAAATAGGAAAGCGGAAAGCAGGCGCGTCAGCGCGTCCTGGTCCGAGACCGCCATCAGCTCGCGCGCGGAATGCATGGCAAGAAGCGGCACGCCGACGTCCTGTGCGCGGATGCCGAGGCGGGCGGAGGCCATCGAGCCGAGGGTGGAGCCGCCGGGAATGTCGGAGCGGTTCGCGAAGGTCTGGCAAGGAATATCATGTTCGGCGCAAAGCGCGGAGATAATCGCAGAGGAAGCCGCGTCGCCCGCGTAAGACTGGCTGGCGGCGCGCTTGATGACGAGTCCCTGCCCGAGGCGCGGACGGTTCGTCGGGTCGGCTTTATCTTCATAGTTCGGGTGCAGGCCGTGTGCGGCGTCGACGGAGAGCAGGAAGCCCTGCGCGAGGTCGTCCGCGAGATCGTCGGCGTCGAGTTCGAGACCGCGATAGATGGCTTCGAGCAGATGCGGAAGCAGCGAGGAGTCCGCGCCTTGTTTCGTGCGGCTGCCCACTTCTTCGTGGTCGAAGAGCGCGACGACGCGGACGCCGTTTTCCGCGGTTTGTCCGGCGAGGGCGGAGAGGCAGGCGTGCACGGAGGTCAGGTTGTCGAGGCGCGGGGCGGAGACGAATTCGCCGTCGAGACCGAGCAGGGAACCGGACTCCGCGAGGTAGACGTTCAGATCGTAGGAGAGAATGTCTTCGGGTTTATGGCCGATTTCCCGCGCGAGTTTTTCGAGGAAGAATTCGTCGCCGATTTCTTTTTCGAGCAATGCGGCAACGGGCGTCATCGAGGTCTGACGATCGAGTTTTTCTCCCTCGTTCGCTTTGCGGTCAAGGTGGATCGCGAGGCGCGGAATCGTCAGCAGCGGGCGGGCAAAGTCGAACAGGCAAAGCTCCGGCGAAAAGGCGTCTTTGCCGCGCAGTACGATCTGTCCTGCCAGCGACAGCGGACGGTCGAGCCAGCTGGAAAGGATCAGTCCGCCGTAAGGTTCGACGTTTACGAGACCGTAGCCGTCCCGTGCGAGCCCCGCCGAGGTCTTGACGCGGAAGCCGGGGAAGTCGGTATGGGCCGCCGCGATACGAAGACCGCGCTTCGTTTTCGTGCCGACGGAAAACGCGAGCAGCGCCGAGCCGAAGGCTTTCGTATAATACCGTCCGCCCGGCGCGAGCAGCCACGGTTTGCCCCAGACGAGCGGAGAAAAGCCCGCCGCCGAAAGCAGCGCTTCTCCGGCCCGCGCGGTATGATAGGGCGACGGCGCTTCCGTGATGAAGGTCAGGAGTTCTTGGATCATAGTGAAAAACACCTCTTAAAAATGAAGATTTATAAGAATGATACCATATTTTTTGTCATCGCGCCATCGGAAAGGGCTATGAAGCATAGACCGGGAAAGCGCGGCGTGATATAATGATACATTGGAAAGAAAAGTGAAGTGTTTGACGAGCGCGCAGAAGGAGCGCAATTATGCATGAGATGGCGATTGCCGAGGGAATCTTGGATATTGCGAAGGAACACGCGGCGCGGGAAAAGTCGGATCGGATCACGAAGATCGGCCTTTTGATCGGCGAGATGGCGGGCGTCGAGGAGGACGCGCTGCGGTTTTGCTTTTCGTCGCTGGTTCAGGGAACGCTTGCGGAGGAAGCGGAGCTTTCCATCAAGCGTATGCCGCTCGTGGGGCGCTGTGACGCGTGCGATTATGAGAAGCAAATTGAAAACTATAATTTTATCTGCCCGAAATGCGGCGGCGGTCTTGCGGTCGTCAGCGGCCGCGAGCTTCGGGTGGAGTATTTGGAGATGGACTAGATGGAAGTCAATGTGATGCAGGATATCCTGGGTAAGAACGACGCGCTGGCGGACGCGATGAAAGCGGATTTCGCGGCGCGGCGCATTTTCGTCTTGAACCTGATGGGGTCGCCCGGCTCCGGTAAGACGACGCTGATGGAAGCGACGCTTCGCGCGCTTTCCGGAGAGCTTCGGATGGCCGTGATCGAGGGCGATCTTTTTACGTCGAAGGACGCGGACCGGATAGGCGCCTGCGGAGCGCCTGTCGTGCAGATCAATACGGCAGGCGGCTGTCATCTTGACGCGCCGATGGTGGAAAAAGCGCTGGCCTCTCTCGACCTCGACCATCTCGATTTGATCGTGATCGAGAACGTCGGCAATCTCGTCTGCCCGGCGGAGTTCGCGCTGGGCGAGGACGCGAAAGCGGTGGTTCTGTCCGTGACCGAGGGCGACGACAAGCCGATGAAATATCCGCTGATGTTCAAGGAGTCCGCCGTGGCGCTGATCAACAAGACCGACCTCCTGCCGTTCACGAATTTTGACTTGGCGCAGGCGACGGAGGATGTACGAACGATTCACCCGGACGCGGAGGTGCTTTCGATTTCCGCCACGAAAGGCGACGGCATGGAAGCGTGGTTCGATTGGCTGCGCGGAAAAGTGAAAGCAAAAAAGGACGGCGCGGCATGAGCGATGCGGTGGATTTGGCGGGCAAGGGCGGAAGCCTGATTCAGGGAGACGCGCCGGATTTTCTCGCGCCGCCGCGCGTCACGGTGCTTGGCGTCGGCAACGTATTGCTGACGGACGAAGGCTTTGGCGTGCGCGTAGCGGAGGCGCTGGACGCGGCTTATGTTTTTCCCGACGACGTGCAGGTCCTGGACGGCGGCGTGCTGGGTATGGAGCTTTTGCGGTTCGTGACGGGAACGGAAAAACTTTTGATCCTCGACGCGCTGAAAGAGGGCGGCGCGGACGGAAAATGCCGACGGCTGGCGGGCGACGAGGTAAAGGCGCATTTTCGCGAAAAATTGTCGGCCCATGAGATCGGCGTGCAGGACGTATTGACGTTCTTGGAGGTCACGGGGAAACCTATCGGCGAGGTCGTTGTCATCGGCGCGGAGCCGCTGAGCCTCGAAGCGGGGCTGAATCTTTCGCCGGAGATGACGCCGCGCGTCGCAGAGGCGGCGGAAATGGCGGCTGAGGAACTTTCGCGCTGGGGCGTAACATTGAAACGGAAGGACGAAATAGAATGAAGCTGGATTTTACGACGATGGACGAAAACTGGAACCCGAATTTCAAGGGCGGTGAGAAGGGGCTCCTGGCGAAGATGTTCGTCGACGAGCAAAACCGCATCATTCGCGCGCGGCTGATTGCGGGCGCGACGGTGGGCGAGCATAAACATGAGACGGGCAGCGAGATCATTTTCGCCGTGTCGGGCGAGGCGACGGCGACCACCGACGGCATCGAGGAACGCCTGACTGCGGGGGATTGCCATTACTGCCCGAAGGGACACAGCCACACACTGAAAAACGACGGCCCGGAGGATTTCGTTTTCTTCGCGGTCGTTGTGCAGCAGTAAGGGGGCGGCGATATGTGTCTGGCGGTGCCGGCGAAGATCGTCGCGATCAAGGACAGCCTCGCGACAGTGGAACTTCGCGGCGTGACGCGGGAGGCGAGCCTGATGCTGCTGCCCGAGGCGAAGGTCGGCGACTATGTACTCGTCCATGCGGGCTTCGCGATGCAGGTCATCGAGGAGCGGGACATGGAGGAGACGGAAGCGCTCTGGGCGGAGATGAACGGCGGCCCGCGCACGGTGAATCTTTCTAGGGAGTAACGACCATTTTTTATGATTATTGGGAGGTATGAAGATATGTTGCAAGCAAAAAAATGTATGATGATGGTGTTTTTTCTGTTATTTGTGCCTTGCATCGTATTTGCAAAATCTGCCAATTCTCGGACAAGTGCTGTTCAATCGGCAGTGCATGTGGAGAACACGGACGCGGCAAAGGATATATTTACAGGTGTCACAGTTTATACCGTCGATGATGACGAGGATGAGGAGGATGCTTTTGAGGTGGCGTTATTAGATGCCAAGAGGGATGCGGTGGAGCAGGCGGGAACATATATTGAAATCATGACCAATATGAGAAATTACGAAATTACAACGGATGATGTGAAAGTTCTGTCTGCTGCTGTTGTCAAGATGGTTCCAGGAAGTATCAAGCAGCAAATCATTTCGGAGAAGGATGGAACGAAAACAATTCGTTTGGAAGCGAAATATCATGTCGATACAAAGCATTTAGAACAAGGGCTTTTTCCGGGGCGTGAAAAAGACTTGCAATTGTCCGTACGGAGACATAATCGATCAATAGGGTTAGAAAGTATGTATAATGTTTTTAAGGATGGACGAACTGATTATGAAGCATATTTTTGGTTTGTGATTATGTACGATATAGCATATAAGCCAACTAGTGCTTCATTCCATGTTGTTTTTAATCGGACGGGCGAACAGGATGTTCCTGTTATCATGTCAGAGAAGCATCCAGTTGAAATTCAACTAGACTATGGTGGAAATGTTAAAACGGTTGAATTTGCGAATCCAACTCAGTCCAGTGGTTCGCGAGCATCATTAACGGTTTTTTCATTAGGATTATTAAATGTAATACCTAAATGGTGGGGAGCCGATAAGGTTTGTTTGGAGTTTTACCAAAAAGATGGGACGACTTATGAAATTGTTGTTCCACGAAAGGTTTTGAACCAATGGCATGATATGATAGTGAATCCACGAAAAGTTGTTGCTGAATATGAGGAGTGATTGTTTTTAGCCCTCCCCTTGAGGGGAGGGGGGACCGCGTTAGCGGTGGGTGAGGTGGCTTCGACGTCACGCTTGTTATCACCGTTGCCGCCTAACACCTCATCCGTCGCGCTTCGCGCGCCACCTTCCCCTCAAGGGGAAGGCTTGTGAGAAGCAGTCGTTATGCAGAAAAAAGGAAGAATGCTTTTGAAGACAAATAGTGAAAAGGAACTTTCAGCGCGATTGCTCGATGAAATCCGGAAATCGACAGCGGGACGGGAAAAGCCCATGCGGCTGATGGAAGTCTGCGGCACCCATACCGTCTCGATTTTTCGCGCGGGGCTGCGTCAGCTTTTGCCGCCGGAGGTCGAGCTGGTGTCGGGGCCGGGCTGTCCCGTCTGCGTGACGCCGGACGGCTATATGGACGAGGCGATTGCTTACGCTGGTATGGAGGACGTGATTGTCGCGACCTTCGGCGATATGCTGAAGGTGCCGGGTTCGGCTTCAAGCCTCGCGGAAGCGGCGGCGCAGGGCGGAGACGTGCGGATCGTCTATTCGCCGCTGGATGCGCTGACGATTGCGAAAGAAAATCCCGATAAAAAAGTCGTGTTCCTCGCAGTGGGATTCGAGACCACCGCTCCGACGGCCGCCGCCGCCGTGCTGACGGCGGAGCGGGAAAACGTCGGCAATTTCTTTTTGCTTTCCGCGCAAAAGCTGGTGCCGCCCGCGATTCGCGCACTGCTTGCCGACGAGGACGCGCGCATCGACGGGTTCATCTTGCCGGGGCATGTGGCCGTCGTCACGGGCAGCGACGCGTTTTCGTTCCTGCCGGCGGAGTATCATTTGCCGGGTGTCGTAGCGGGCTTTTCGCCGACGGAACTCCTGCGCGGCATTTATCGTCTCGTGCGTCAAGTCGCGGCGGGGGAAGCGCGCATCGAGAATGAATACAAGAGCGTCGTGCGTCCTGAAGGAAATCCGGCGGCGCAGGAAATGACAGCGCGCGTCTATGAGACCTGCACGGCAGAGTGGCGCGGGCTTGGCGTGATTCCCGATTCGGGGCTGGACTTGCGGGAGAAGTATCGCCGATTCGATTTTGGAGCGGTGCGTCCGCTCAGTTTGCCTCCTGTGCCTCCGAAAAAAAACGGCTGCCGCTGCGGCGAGGTCTTGCAGGGAAAAATCTTGCCAAAGGAGTGCAAGCTGTTCGGAACGGCCTGCGTGCCGGAGCACGCGGCGGGGCCGTGCATGGTGTCCGCCGAGGGCGTTTGCGCGGCATGGCACAAATATGGGGGAGGCGTCTTCCAATATGACTGAGACGATACAGCTTGCCCACGGTGCGGGCGGGCGCATGAGCGCGATGCTGACGGAAGAAGTCCTGCGCCCGATCTTAGGCAATCCGATCCTTGATCGTATGCACGACGGCGCAGTGCTCGACACGCACGGGAAAATCGCGTTCACCACGGACAGCTACGTCGTCGCGCCGCGCTTTTTCCTCGGCGGCAGCATCGGACGGCTGGCGGTCTGCGGCACGGTGAACGACCTTGCCATGAGTGGCGCGGAGGCGAAATATCTTTCCCTTTCGTTGATTCTCGAAGAAGGCCTTGCCGTCGAAGAACTCACGCGCGTCCTGCAGGACGTGCGCGCGGCGGCGGACGAGGCGGGCGTCTCGATCGTCACGGGCGATACGAAAGTCGTCGGACACGGCGCCTGCGACGGGATCTATATCAATACGGCGGGCGTTGGCGAGATCATCGGGGGCGCGGATATTGCGCCGCAAAATATCCGTCCGGGCATGGACGTCGTCGTTTCCGGATTCCTCGGCGACCATGCGGCGACGATCACGGCGGCGCGTCACGGATTGAAGCTGCCGGAAGCCATCAGGAGCGACGCCGCGCCGCTGAACGGCCTCGTGAAAGAAATGCTTCGCGCGGTGCCGGATATCGCCTGTATGCGCGATCCGACCAGGGGCGGCGCGGCGGCGACGTTGAACGAGCTGGCGGCGCAGTCGGGGACGGGAATCTTGCTCGACGAGGAAGAGATTCCCGTGCGGCCGGAGGTCGAAGGCGTCTGCGAGTTGCTCGGTTTCGAGCCGTTGTACCTTGCAAACGAGGGGAAGCTGCTTGCCGTCGTTCCCGCCGAAAAGACGGACGCGCTGCTCGACGTCATGCGCGCGCACCCGTACGGTAAAGAGGCACGGCGTATCGGCGTCGTGACGGACAAAGCGCCGGGGCAGGTCGCGATGAAGACGGAGCTTGGAGGCGTCCGCATTGTGGATATGCCGACAGGTAGTCTTGTCCCGCGCATCTGTTGAAGAGCTTGTCCAAAATTCCATAGGCGTTGTTGTCTAGCTTTGCATAGGCGATTCGCACGCAAGCAAAGCTTGCGGCTCTCTGCCCAAGTCGACGTAGTACCACTACGCCTCCCTCCTCCGCCTAGCCTATGGAATTTTGTCCTGCGCTCTTATTTTTTCCTCTGTTGTGAAATATCTTGCATAGTCCTTTCGCCTTGAAAATTTTTCAGGGCGGAAGGATTTTTTTGTGCCGGAAGAGAATAAATTTTTATAAGGTTTTCATTTAGGTACTTTAATATAGAATAAATAAAATTTGACAGGAAGGAGGGGTTCGAATTGGAAATGGATAACTTGTCCCTTGCGGCGCTGGAATCGACGCTGGAATTGCCCGGCCAGATTCGGGGAATCCTCTCCACGTTGGACGCACTGGACGTTCTCGACATTGTACTTGTCGCTATTATTCTTTATAAAATCTACGAAATGCTCGAGGACACGCGTGCGATCACACTCGTAAGAGGCATTATCTTTCTGTTGGCGCTGACGCTTCTTTCCAACTGGCTCAAGCTGCACGTGATCTATTGGCTGCTTTCGAAAGCAGTGACGCTGCTCTTTGTCGCCCTGCCCATCGTGTTTCAGCCGGAGCTCCGGCGAACGCTGGAACATCTGGGCGAAGGACGATTTTTTACGCATGCGCCTTTCTTGAACGACGAGGACGCGCAATACGTTATCCAGGAACTCGACTCTGCGCTTCGCGAGATGTCGGCGGTGAAGACGGGCGCGCTGATCGTCATCGAGCGGACGATGGGGTTGAACGACATTTCCAGGACGGGGGTTCAGATCGACGGTATCGTGTCGAAGGAATTCCTGCGGAATATTTTCTTCGTGAATACGCCGCTGCATGACGGCGCAGCGATTATTCGCGGCAAGCGAGTCATCGCCGCAGGGTGCCTTTTGCCGCTGACGGAAAATCGCAGGCTTTCGACGGAGCTCGGAACACGTCACAGGGCGGCTATCGGCCTTTCGGAACAGTGCGACGCTCTGGTGCTCGTCGTCAGTGAAGAGACCGGCATCATATCGGTGGCGGAAAACGGGCGGATTCATCGAAATCTTGATTCCGAGCGGCTCAAGAAATATCTGAAGCCGATATTCGAGCCGGAGAAAATGAGCCTGAAAGAAATGGTCGCTAACTGGAGGAAAAAGAGGAAATGAACAGCCTGAAAGGATTTTTTCTTCATAATCTGGCGGCAAAAATCGTCGCTTTTCTTGCGGCCTTCGTGCTCTGGGTTTTCGTCATGAACGATCAGAATCCCGCCACGGAAAACGGTTTTTCCGTGCCGCTGGTGGTTCTCAATGCGCCGTCCGAGGCTCGCGTGACGCAGAGTGCGGAAAGCGTGAAGGTCAAGCTGCGTGCGCCGAGGTCGGTTCTCGCGGCGGCAAACGCGGAGGAGGTTCATGCGTTTGTCGATTTGGGGGGACTGGAGCCGGGGACGCACCCGCTTCATGTGCAGACAGTGGTCCCGCAGGGAATGGAGATCGTATCTGTAACGCCGGATACGGTAAAATTCACCATCGATCCGATTATCCAGAAGCGTATGCCGATTCGCCTCGTTCGCACCGGCGCTCCTCCTGCGGGGCTGACGGTGGCGGGCATCGAGCCGGATACGCAAATGGTCACGATCGTCGGGCCGCAGTCTATCATCAACACGGTTGCCGAGGTTACCGGAACAGTGGCCGTTCCAGGCAATGCGTCGGGTGATGTGGATATTGACGTCGCTTTATCGCCGGTAGACGAAAATGGAGAGACTGTTGACTCGGTTCGCGTCGTGCCGAAGCTGATCTCGGCGCATGTGAGCTTCGCACGCAGTCTATCGCGCAAGGTTGTCGACGTAAAGCCGAACATCGAGGGTTCAGTCCCGGCTGATTATACGCTGGCGGATATTCGTGTGGAGCCGTCGCGCGTCGAGCTTGCGGGTACGAGCAAAGCGCTGGACGCGGTGACGACGCTTTCGACGGAGCCGATTCCCGTCGTCGGTCTGACGGAAACGGAAACGCGGACGGTGTCGCTGGTATTGCCGGAGGGAGTGACGGTCACGAACAAGATGGTGGTCGTGCACCTCATCATCAAGAAACAATAAGGAAGGGTTCTTACGGGGCGCGGTGGGGATATCCGCCGCGCCCCGTGCCGATTTGGGAGGATTTATGATACGTGTTTCGGAGCTTGCCGTGCCGATTTCGGACGAGAGCCCCCTGGAAGCTCTGGCGGCGGAGCGTCTTTCCCTTTCGCGCGGAGCGGTGCGGCGCGTTTCAGTCGTTCGCCGTGCGGTGGATGCGCGGAGGCGGCGCGGCGCGCCCATCTTGTTTTCCTATGTGCTGGACGTGGAGACGGAAGACGGCGATGCGCGCGTCCTTGCGCGTTTTCGGCGCGACAGGAAAGTGTCCGCCGCGCCGGAAAAAGAGCCGTCCGTCTTTGCGCGTCTTGCAGAGGAAAAGTCGGTCGCTCTGGAAAAACGTCCCGTCGTCGTGGGATTCGGCCCGGCGGGTATGTTTGCAGCGCTGGCATTGGCAACGGCGGGTTGCGCACCGATCGTTTTGGAGCGCGGGCAGGACGTAGACGCGCGCCATGCGGCGGTCGAGAGATTTTGGTCGGGCGGATCTTTCGACAGCGAGACGAACGTGCAGTTCGGCGAGGGCGGCGCGGGCACGTTTTCCGACGGGAAACTGACGGCGCGGGGCGGCGATCCGCTGCAAAGGGATGTGCTCGACGCGTTCGTTCGCGCGGGAGCGCCGGAGGAGATCCTGTATCTGGCAAAGCCCCACATCGGAACGGATCGTCTGCGGGGCGTCGTGAAAAATATTCGCGCCGAGATTGCGCGTCTCGGCGGCGAAGTGAGATTCGGCGCACGGGCAGACGTGCTGGAACTCGGCGCGGATGGCGTGCGAGCAATACGGCTCGCGGGCGGCGAACGGATCGAAACGGACGCGGCGTTTTTCGCGATCGGTCATTCCGCGCGCGACACGTATCAAATGCTGTACGAGTCGGGCGTCGCGATGGAGGCGAAAGCCTTCGCCGTCGGCGTGCGCATCGAACACCCGCAGGAAATGATCGACCGCGCCCAATACGGAGAAGACGCGGGAAATCCGCGGCTCGGCGCGGCGGACTATGCACTGACGTTTCAGGACGAGGTTACGGGGCGCGGCGCGTATTCGTTCTGCATGTGTCCGGGCGGGCAAGTCGTCGCGGCGGCGTCGGAAGCGGGGCGCGTCGTGACGAACGGTATGAGCCTTTACGCCAGAGATTCCGGCGCAGCGAACGCCGCGCTCCTCGTACAGGTGCGGCCCGAAGATTTCGGCGGCGAAGTCCTGGGCGGCGTCGCGTTTCAGCGTGAGTACGAGGCGGCGGCGTTTCGCATTGCGGGCGGCGACTGGCGCGCGCCGGTGCAGAGCGTCGGCGACTTCTTGCGCGGCGCGTCGGGCAGCATGGATTTTTGCATCGCGCCGACGTACCGGCCGGGCGTCGTTCCCTGCCGCCTCGAGGACTGTTTGCCGTCTTTCGTTACGCGGACGCTTCGCGACGCGCTTCCGGCTTTTGACGGGAAGATTCGCGGCTTTGCGGCGGCGGACGTGCCGATGACGGGCGTGGAGATGCGTTCCTCGGCGCCCTGCCGTATCGTGCGCGACAGGGAAACCTTCGCGTCCGTCTCGACGCCGGGGCTGTACCCGATCGGCGAGGGCGCGGGCTACGCGGGCGGCATCATGAGCGCGTCGGTGGACGGTCTCAAAGCGGCGCTTGCTTTTTTGCGGCAAATGGGTAAAATATAGGGAAGTGTGAAGAGCTAAAACCGGAGAATCGCAAAAGGAAAAATCATTGAGAGTTAAGGAAACGACGAATAAGTCAATTCGAGGCCATGTCGAGGGATTTTTTCGTCAGGCAAGGAAGATGCCGCGAAGGCGTAGCAGAGCTACGTCGAGTGGCATCTGACGCAGCATGGAGGAAAAAGACCCGGCATGGGCGCGGAGGGACTTGTTCGGCGTTTCCTTAAATAAACGTATTGGAGGAACACAACACATGGCTAGAATGTTTGGGACGGACGGTGTGCGCGGCGAAGCGAACCTGGAACTGACGCCGGAGCTCGCGTACCGGCTGGGACGCGCGGCTGCGCTTTATTTTGGCGAGGGCGGCACGGCAAAGCCCGAAATCTTGATCGGCCGCGACACGCGAATCTCGGGGCCGATGTTCGTCTCGGCGCTGGCGACGGGAATTTGCTCGGCGGGCGGTCACGCGGTCATCGCGGGCGTGATTCCGACGCCGGCCATCGCGTATCTGGCGAAAAAGCACAAGATGGCGGCGGGCATTGTCGTTTCCGCTTCCCACAACCCGTTCGGCGACAACGGCATCAAGTTTTTCGGCGGCGACGGCTACAAACTGCCGGACGAAGTGGAGGACGAGATCGAGAACATCGTGCGCCGCATCGGAGAGGAAGACGATTATTACCGTCCGTCCGGTTCTCTCGTCGGCTCGCTGAACTATCGGAAAGATTTGCTGCAGGAATATATCGACTATGTGATTTCCACGACGGACGCGTATTTTGACGGTATGAAAGTCGTCCTCGACTGCGCGAACGGCGCGGCCTATGAGGCGATGCCGGCGGTCCTGCGCTCTCTCGGCGCGGACCTTACCGTCATTCATAACGAGCCGAGCGGCGTGAATATCAACGACGCCTGCGGTTCG
>JAFZRW010000074.1 GCA_017619685.1 Schwartzia sp. (in: firmicutes) | reverse complement strand
GTACTCATTGGCCATCTGTCTCCAATGGATTGCTTTGACGGAAAATCCGTCACATAGATCTCTTTCCTGAAATTGAAAAGGCAGCCGAACAGCTATCGCCGGCTGCTTTTTATTTCAATATACTTTATATATATTTTTGACACGAAATAACTACCCGGAGGCTTTCATGTTTGCACTCTTCTTTCACGGCCTGCAGCAAGACGTGAAACTCTTTTGCGTTGCGCCCGTCGTTTGCGCCTTGTTTCGATTTGTTTTCATTGCAATTTACGGTTCTTATCCCTCCTTAACCGGACAATGGAAAAAATTTTACCATTGTTTTCGATACGGTTTTTGGTGGGGCATGGATTGGAACGCATACGTGCTCATATACTCTGCCATTCTTGTCAGCCTTCCCGGCGCATTCTTCCCTCAATGGTTCGCCGTTGGCGATTCTTTACGCGTCTTTGGCGTATGCTTTTATATCGCCATATTGTACGCCGCTTTTCTCGGCAAGCTTGTCTACTATTACCATTATCGGGACATTTACAATAAAACGCTTTGGATGGGAAAAAATGCCGACAAGAAAAACTTGCTTGACATCTTTTTCAACCAGAACCATGGTGCGCTGCTCCTCCTAAGCTTTATTCCGTTTCTTTTCCTCTGTGTACATTCGGTTCAGCTTTTGCTTTCCACTCCGACATTTTCTTACCCGACGTTTTCTTCAAACATATACCGCTACCTTTTCAACACATTTACAATCATCATCGTAGTCGCGCTTTTCTATTACTGCCGATACGGCGGCAGCTTCAATCATGCAAACAAACCGGAATGGGACGAAATCCCGACGGTTGTAAAGGAAGACATTTTCCTTGCAAAAGCGACCATCGACGATCTTGTGGCGCTGGAACTTGTCTGGAAATACCCTCCGCACGAACTTCTGAACCATTCGGACGAAGAATCCGCGCCGCTGATCGATACCGTCATTCCAAAGGAAGATTGGAGACATCTTGCGCAACCGCTTGCCGCTTTTGCCCGCACCGCGCAAGGGCCGCGCATAACGCCGCCAAAACATATTTTTTATCTTTTGGCGGAAAGCTACGAACAAGCGCCGCTCGATTCCCCTTACGCCGATCTTCATATCGCCGATGCCGGCAAAGCCTTTTGCGCCGACACACATACGTTCACGATTCCCAATTTTCTTTCCGCCGGGCTCTTGTCTCAGCCTTCCCTCGTCAGTTTACTTCTCGGCATTTACGATGCGGGGCTTGAATTGAACGAACGGGAAGATTTCTGGCACAACACCTTACCGACAACGCTCCCGCTCCAAATGCATGCGCTCGGCTATCGAACCGCATTCTGGTATGGCGGCGAACTGAATTGGGGCAGTCTTCAACACTTTCTGCCCGCGGTGGGATTTGACGAAATGCATGGCGCTCCGGATTTCTGCCCGTCGAACGCTCCGCGCACATGGCTTGGCGTATACGATCACATTTTCCTTACGGAAGCCGGAAAACGTATCCGCGCGACAGACGACGACAAGCCCGTACTTCATTTTCTCTATACAACGTCAAATCACGGGCCTTATACGATTCCGGTTGGCGACTACGGTTTCAGCGCTGAGAAAATCATGCCGGACGCGCCGGAAGCCGTCCGAAAGAACCGCATGGCACAGCGAAAACTTGGCTGCTATTGGTACACGGATCAAGCGCTTTTCCACTTTATCCGCGAAATGCAGGAGTCATTTCCGGACAGCTTGTTCATCGTGACCGGCGACCACGCCATGCATGTACTGCCCTTCGATTGCAATATTTCTATGCGCAGCCAACCGACGTTACGTGAAAAAGTAGGCGATTTTTGCGCATTCTGGCATCCAATGCTGAACGCGGACATTTGGGCCGAAAATGTCATCGGCGGCCACATGAACATTCTTCCGACGATTATCGAACTCATCGCCCCGAAAGGTCATCCATACCTTTCACTTTTCCCACCGTTGACGGAAAAAATCTCGACCGTTGTAACGCCGCATCATTGGCTGACCGAAACACAGATTGGTTCGTTCGACGACAATCTCTGCCAAGCCATCAATGCCGACGAAGAGCCTCATACGACATCAGACGGCGGCGAACTCCGCGTCCAACGCGACGGTTGGAGAGAACTCTCCGGTTGGCTCTGTCGTCACCCGGAGCTTTTAAAGCCGTGCAATCAATACAAATAAGCACTTACACCATAAAATAATCCCGCAGACTTTTTCATCCTGCGGGATTATTTTATTTCATTGCCTTTTTCATATTTTCAGCTACCGCCGCATCCAATTCGTCAAGCATCGCAAATCGCCGGCGATACACAGCGCGTTTTCGCGTCGGCACTTCCTCCATCGTCTTGCGCGACTCAACTAGCGGCAACTCGTCAAACCGTTTATCTTCCGTTTCTTTTCCCCCGGCTTCGCGCCAAAAATCACTGAAATCCGTCTTCAGTTTCTTGTCCATACGCAAATGATTGTTTGTGTAATAACCTTCGTTCGTCACCGCATAAATATGTGCTACGCCCAAAGCGCGAGCAACAGCCTGCGTCGCATATAGGATCAAATTTTTCGTGCGGTAAGCATGGCAAAGCTTCGTCGCCCGCTTCACAATCTCCCGCGCGTCCTCCATATTCGGCCCCTGCATCGCGCCAATCCAAAGCGAAGGTTCGCCGGACGGATTCGGAGAAAGCCAAAAGATCATTTGATAGAGCGGCATATCCGCGAGCCGCAGCATCACCGACAAAATTCCCTCTTTCCGCTGCCCCGGCTCATAAAAAAGAGATAATGCCAGCGGCTTTTCATCCAATATCGGCCCTTCCCAGAGGGGAAGCGACTCCTCACGATAAAGCGAAAACAACACGCTCTCACGCAAACGCTCCGCCAAAAATGCGAAATGCGCCTCGACGAGCGCCGCCCGCTCCTCAAATGTCGATTGATGATAAAAGAACGCACGCTGCGGCTGCTCATAAACAAATGGATACAACTCGGAAATCTTTTCCAACACTGGCGTAGAATGAAAATAATCCCACAATTTTTCCATCCGGGCACGGTTCAACACGCAGCGAATGCGAAAAACCCAATATCTTCGACACTCCCGAGACTTTCGTATATCGTAGATTTTTTTCCCGATCTCCCCGAAATCCATCCGTTTCTCCGACCAGTCCACTATACCGCACCGCCTAATTCTCTTTCCAAAAGCGCTACAAGACTTCCGCCCTCATACAACACGCCACGCACGCCTGCCGCTTCCGCACACTCGACGTCACGCGATTTATCACCGACCAGGACCGACGCTTCACGGTCAATATCGAAATCAGCGCAAGCGCGCTCAATCAGGCCTGGCTTTGGTTTACGGCAATCGCAGTCTTTCGCATAAGCCGCCACACTTCCTTTCAGTAAATGCGGGCAATAATAAAACGCGTCGATATGCGCGCCGAACCGTACAAGGTCTTCATTCATCCAGGCATGCAGGCGCCTCACGTCTTCCTCGGTAAAATATCCGCGGGCAACGCCGCTCTGATTCGTAATGACGATCACCAAAAATCCGCGCCCGTTCGCCCAGCGAATTGCCTGTGGCGCGTCCTCCAGCCACTCGAAATCTTCAATCCTATAGAGATAATCCTTGTCGACGTTCAGCGTGCCGTCGCGATCGAAAAAGATTGCGCCACGACGCGCTTCTTTATTCCCCATAAACGAAATAACCGCCCGCCGTAAGGAAATCGCAGTATTCTTTTACAGCAGCTTTCATATCGGTGAAGCCGCCGTCATAGCCAGCCGCAAGCAACGCCGTCGTATCGGCCTCGGTAAACGACTGATATTTGCCTTTCAAAACTTCCGGGAATGGGCGATACTCGATTTTCCCTTTGCCCATCGCGTCAATGACCGCCTGCGCCGCCTCATTGTACGTGTGTGCCCTGCCCGTTCCGCAGTTGAAGATTCCGCTCGGCCCTTTCTCCCGCCAGAACCAAAGATTGACTTTCACTACGTCCTTAACGTAAATGAAGTCGCGTTTTTGCTCGCCGTCGCCGTATCCGTCGTAGCCTTCGAAAAGATGCGCCGCACCCGTTTCTTCGATCTGATGGTAAAGCTGATAGAAAATAGACGCCATCTTGCCTTTATGATGCTCCTGCGGACCATAGACGTTAAAATACCGAAGCCCGACGACGGGACTGCGAGCGTCCGGCAAAAGCTGCCTTACATAGCGATCAAACGCGAGCTTTGAAAACGCATAGGGATTCAACGCGTCCTCGCACTTATTTCCTTCAGTGAATCCATGTGCGCCCGCGCCATAAGTCGAAGCCGACGATGCGTAAAAAAACGGCACCCGATGCTCGAGGCAGTAATGAAGCATCGCTTTCGAATACTCGTAATTGGCGCTCATCATATAGTTGACGTCGTATTCCATCGTATCGGAGCAAGCGCCCTGATGGAACACCGCATCCACATCGGTGCCGTCGAAATCATCCTCCTCGACGCTTTCAAGGAAATCGTCCTTATACCGATAATCGAGGAATTTCAATCCCCGAAGGTTCTTATAATTCTGCCCGTCTTTCAGATCGTCTACGATCAGGATATCTTCACGGCCCTGTCGATTCAATTCCTTGACGAGATTGCTTCCGATAAATCCCGCTCCGCCTGTTACGATTATCATTTTATCCATCCTCTCCTTACGTTGTTTCCCCGATTCCTTTGCCCAGATAGTACAGCTTGGAATATTTCATAAACACACTGACTCCGTGACTCATTGCCAGCAAAATGCCTTCACGCCCATCAAGAAAACCTCGCTCAATAACGTAAAACTTGAACACGCCCCATACCACATGTGCGAAGATACCGAAAAATCCTACGCGGCCTCCCGCCTCGTATTTCTTCCGCGCGCCGAGCGTCGTATACGAGTTGAGCTTTCGCAAATATTGCTCCCAGCTCACATATGTCCGATGATAAAGATAGGCTCGTTCCGGCAGCCGTCGCGCCGGATACGGCACATGAATCTCCTGATGAACGGCGCCCGTGACATAGCTCCCCTCCTTCGGGAACAGATGAATGCCGTAATCAGGGAACCAGCCTCCGTGGCGAATTTCCACGCCGCAAAAATGATTGAGGCGCGCATTCCAATAAGCAAACGGCTCGTCCTTCTCGACGGCTTTCGCAACTTCTTCGCCCAGCGTTTCCGTCATTCGTTCGTCCGCGTCAATACAGTACACCCATCGGCACTTTGCCTGTTCAATGGCAAACGTCTGCTGCTGTCCAAAACTCCCAGCCAACGAATGGCGGATTACGCGCGCGCCCATTTCCTTCGCGATGGCGGCAGTATCGTCGGTACTGTCGTCGTCTATCACGACAATTTCGCCGACGTCCAAATACTTCTGTACCGAAGCAATACATTCCCCAATATTTTGGCGCTCATTTCGCGCCAAGATCAGCACCGAAAGGTCAAGACTCATCTTTTCCCTCTCTTTCCAACGCCGCCAAAAGTTCCTCCTTGCTCACCGCGTACGTTCCCACTTTCGCCACGACGACGCTGGCGGCGAGATTTGCAAGATACGCGCCTCTTTCCGGCGCTATGCCGCCCGCCAAAGCCAATGCAAACGCCGCGATAACCGTATCCCCTGCGCCGGAAACGTCAAAAACCTCTTGCGCTTTCGTCGGAATATGCACCGCCGTCGTTTCCGTCACCAAGGAAAGCCCGCACTCCGAACGCGTCGCGACCATCGCGCGAATTCCGAACCGCTTCATTGCATACCGTGCCGCCCGCTCCACGTCTTCGTCTGCATTTTTTACCGGTGACGCCTGTACCGTATTGAGTTCTTTCAAATTCGGCGTGATATAATCCGCGCCCCGATATTTCTCCCAATCGCCGCCCTTGGGATCGACGACGACCGGAATCCCCCGCTGATGAGCAGCCTCAATCAATTGCGCGCAAAGTTCCGGCGTAACAATCCCCTTGCCATAATCAGAAAGGACCAGCGCACCGGCACCCTCAGCAATCGATGCCTGCGCGACCATGAAGACTCTCTCCTCATCCTCACCGACAACCGGCTCCGTTTCCTCAAAATCAAGACGCATCATTTGCTGATGACCGCCGATAACGCGTAATTTCGTTGTCGTCGGCGCACTCGTTACAACTAACCCGTGAATGGCAATGCCCCGTTTATCAAAAAGCGCTCGCAGACGTCCGCCGTGATGATCGGCTCCGATACAAGCCGCAACGTCCGTCTGACAACCCAAAAGCGCCAGATTGTGCGCAACGTTCGCCGCGCCTCCGAGCGTTTCTTTTGTCCTGATTACACGCGTAATCGGCACAGGCGCTTCCGGCGAGATGCGAGTGACTTCTCCGTAATAATATTGATCGAGCATCACATCGCCGACGACGAGCACATGGCATTTTTCCGTTCCGTGTGTGACAAAATCAACCAAACCGTTCCGCAAATCCTTCATGCCTGTGCCTCCCATAAGGAACAAATTTCCTTCATATCCCTTTCCAGACGTATTTTCACGTTTTCAGGCGAAAATGCTTTCAGCCGCTCTGCGCGCCCTTTCTTGAGCCGCGCCAATGCCAGTTCGTCTTCCAAGGTTCGCTGTATCGTCTCGGCAACGCCCTGCGGCGATACGTCCGAAAACAGCACGCCTGCGCCGCCCAGCGTTTCCGGTACGGCAGCGGCCGCCTTTGCAAAAATCGGCAATCCGAAAATCATCGCTTCGATGAGCGGCACGCAAAAGCCCTCATGTTCGGACAAGCAAAGAAGTCCGTCCGCAATCCGGTACCAAGCGCACAGAGCTTCGTCCGTGATCTGCCCCGCAAACAACACATTGTCTTCCATTCCCAATTTCTTTACAAGAGCATGCAGTTTCTTTTCATAGCTCGGCTTGATATTCCCAATCAATACGAGCCGAATATCCGGCAAAATATGATCCCGATACCACGCGGCGGCTTCAATGGCTTCGTCCTGCTTTTTATGCGGAACGCCGCGGCCGACGACCAATAAATTGAGCCGTCCGTCTTTATAGCGCTGAATTGATTCGTCTGTTCCGCGATTCATGTACGTTTCCGGCTCGACCACAATCGGCAATACGCTTGTCCGCGCAATGCCGACCTCTTCCAATTCCCGCCGAGAATACTCGCTGGCCCCCCACGCAAAAAGCGTATTGCGCGCAATCGTCTTTAAATCATGACGTCCTCGCAGACATTTGAGCCAAGACCCCCACGCGTTTCCGAAAAAAAAGCGCGCAGGCGTAATATTATGATAAAAAAGCACGATTTTCCGCGGATAATTCCACACCCAACGATTGAACGACGTGCCTGTCGTCATATGATAAATCACAATATCCTGCGGCTCGGCGTGGAAATCCCCCATCAGCCCCACGCGTTCCGCAAGGCTTTCATCAAGCCGATGCGCATACATCGACGTCTCATAGCCAAGCTCCCGCAAGATCTTATCCATATTCAAAAGCTGACGGCTTGCCGCGTCCGTCGGATGCAGCGCATGGGCAACCTGAATGATCTTCATGCCCCGGGCTCCTCTTTTCC
>JAFZRW010000073.1 GCA_017619685.1 Schwartzia sp. (in: firmicutes) | reverse complement strand
GTGAGGTGTATAACCGTGAAAATTTCCTGTCTCAAATCGGAACTCGTCCAGGCGCTTCAAATCGCAGGACGTTCCGTAGCCAATAAACCGCAGACGCCCATCTTGTCCGGTATTTACATGAAGGCAGAGAATAACATGCTGGAAATACAGGCGACGGACTATGAGATAGGCGTTGTCCTTCATATTGCCGCGGAAATCGATGCTCCCGGAGAAGTGGTCGTTTCCGGGCGATATATGCAGGAAGTCGTTCGCACGCTTCCGGAGGAGAACGTGCAGCTCGACTACGACAAGTCGACGAAAATCTTAAAGATCTCTTCCGGAAATTCCAACTTCACGCTTTTGAGCATGAACGCGGAGGATTATCCAAAAATTAGTCGTTTGCAGGAAGGAAAGACGTTCAAGATACGCAGCGTCGTTTTGAAAGAACTGGTTCGCCGTACGACTTTCGCCTGCGCGACGGACGAAACGCGGCCTGTTTTTACAGGAGCGCTGCTGGAGCTCGAAGGAGACAAAGTACGCATGGTAGCGACCAATTCCCATCGTCTGGCGCTGCATGAGGAAACCATCGAGGAAGAGCAGAAAGAGAAATGCCAGTATATCATTCCAAAACGCGTTCTTGAAGAACTGCAGCATGTCGTGGCCGGGGAAATCCCCGAAGAAGTTACGGTGTCCTGCACACGAAGCGAAATGAGCTTTGAAAAGGAGCGCGCTTATATGACGACGCGGCTGATCGAAGGAAAATATCCCGATTATCGTCGGGCGATTCCGACGGATTTCGCGACGCGCGTCACGCTTCCGACCGCTTCTTTCCTGTCTGCCGTTTCCCGCGTCGGGTTGATTGCCCGTTCATCGGAATACAATACGATCAAGCTTGTGTTCAATATGGGAGAGGTGCATATCTCTTCGGATAATCCTATTGTCGGCAGGGCGGAAGAAACTGTCAAAGCGACCATTGACGGCGATGATATCGATATCTCTTTCAACGCTTCGTACTTGATTGACGTCCTGAAAGTAGTCAACGGAGATCAGTTCATCCTGATGCTGAACGATTTTTTGAAGCCAGCTGCCGTGCGCGAGCCGAACAACGAAGATTTTGTTTATATCATAACGCCTGTCCGTACGAAGCACTAATCAGTAAGCGGAGAAAAGGGCATGGAACGGATAGAGATCCATACGGAAACCATACAACTCGATCAGTGCTTGAAGCTGGCGGGCGTCGTGGCGACCGGGGGAGCGGTAAAACCGATGATCGAAGACGGCGTGATCTTCGTCAACGGCGTTTTGGAAACGGCGCGCCGCAAAAAATTGTCGCCGGGCGACGTCGTGACTTTGCGTCTGGAAGACGGCGATATGGAGTATCAGATTGTCTCGGGAGCGTGAGAGATGAGAATCCGGCGCATCGAGCTTAGAAATTACAGGAATTACACGGAAGAGAAGATTGACCTTTCACCGGGCGTCAACGTTTTTCTCGGGCAGAACGCGCAGGGAAAGACAAACATCCTGGAGGCGGTCTATTATGCGGCGCTTGGGCGTTCGCATCGTACCTCCGTCGACGCCGAGCTGGTGAGATGGGAAGCAGGGGAGGCGAAGTTCTCCCTTGATTTTTTGCGTTTTGACGCGGAAAATCAACTGGAGTTTCTTTTCTTCAGAGACAAACGAAGACAAATCCTCAGAAACGGCGCTGCCGTCCGAATGAAAGACTTGATCGGAACGATGAACGTCGTTCTTTTTTCGCCGGAAGATCTTTTTCTGATCAAAGGAGCTCCGGCGGGGCGCCGTCGTTTTCTCGATATGGAGATATCCCAGGCGGATCCCGCTTATTTTTACGACCTTGCCGTTTATACGCGTCTGTTGGCGCAAAGAAATTCCCTTTTGAAAAAAATCAGGGACGGGGAAGCGGAAGAAAGCGATCTTCCCCTTTGGGACGCGCAAATCATTCCAAGAGCCGTGAACGTCGTCAAAAAGAGGATAGAAGTCGTAAAAAAACTTGACGCGCTCGCGTCCCAAAGGCAAAATAATCTTTCCGGCGGCAAGGAAACCCTTTCTCTTCGCTATGAACTGCATGGCGCAAAGGAAGGAGATCACATGACAAACGACCTCCTTTCATGGTATAATGAGAAGCTGGCGGAATCCACAAGACTTGATATTTTACGCGGCGCTACGCGATTTGGGCCTCATCGGGACGATCTTGCTTTCTTCGTGAATGAAGCCGATCTTCGTTCTTATGGTTCCCAGGGACAGCAGCGCACAGGCGTGCTTTCCCTGAAACTTGCGGAACTCGCTTTTTTCCGTGAAGAGACGGGCGAATATCCGATTCTCCTTCTCGACGACGTGATGAGCGAACTCGATCGGGAACGGCGGGAGCAGCTCCTTTCTTTCATAAGAGGCGAAAAGCTTCAGGCGCTCGTGACGGCGACGGACGAAGCGTATATCCCGTCCGGCGATTTCGGACAGATCTTTCATGTCGAACATGGAACGGTGACGGCAGAATGAAAAAAGGAAAAGCGGCAAAAGAAGAAGCGCATACGAGAAAAACGGAACGTTTTTCAGACGTCCTGCCGCGATTCGTCTCCTCTTTCGGTCAGGAAAAAGAGTATTTGACGCAGCTTCTCTTTCATCACTGGAAAGAGATCGTCGGCCCTTCCGTGTCATTGCATGTCCGTCCGGTCCGCATGGATTTCCATAAGCTGTTCCTGGCGGCGGACGCGCCGGTCTGGGCCAATGAACTTCGTTATATGGAACGAAAGCTCATCGATAAGATCAACGCTTTCGTCTGTGAAGAACTTGTAAAAGAGATATGCTTCTGCACGCCGCAGGAAGAAACTTTTGCCGCGCGTCATGAAAAGTTTTCCGCAGAAACACCGGAAACAATCGAGACGATACCGGAAGACTACGAAAAAACCGCAGAAATAATTTCGGATATTGAGAACGAAACCCTTCGCGCCGCAGCTTCCCGAGCCGTCGCGCAGAACATGGCGCTTCAAAGGACGCTTTCAGAAAATCAATGGCATTCCTGCCAGTCTTGCGGTCGTTTGACTGCGCCGGAAAAGAAATTGTGTCCGGCTTGCGAGCAGAAAAAAAAGGAAGAAGAAGAAAGCGCCGTGCGTCGTCTTCTTCTGCGCGAGCCGTGGCTGCACGGTTATGAAGTGAGCCATATTATCGGGTGTTCCAGAGAAACGGCGTTTCAGGCGAGATTTTCGCTGCTTCAAACCATCGCTTCGCGTATCCCAAAAGGGGACGAGACGAGCGACGACGCAAAAATGCTCGTGATGCTCTATGCGGCGATAAAACCCGAGAAATTGACGGGGCCGATTATCGCAAAATATATGGAAAGACTTCGTTTCGATCTTTTGCCGGACGCTTTTCCGTCCGACGGAAAGAGAAAGAAGCGAAGCGTCTCGAGGAGAAATGAATAATGTTTCTTCATCTGGGAGGGGACGATTCCGTCCGTCTCCACGACGTCGTGTCCATTCACGCATATCAGGAAATGTGCGCTTCCAAAGACGGAAAGAAATTCTTGTCGGAAAACAAAGAAGCTCTGAAGGATTTGTCGGGCGGCCGTCCAAAGTCCGCCGTCGTTACGACGAGCGTCATATATCTTTCAAAGCTGTCTGTCGATACGTTGAAAAGACGTGCTCACGTCTTTTCCATTTAGTTGTCCATTTTTGAACGGAGGATTGCAACATGTCGGAAGATGAAACGAAAGTGCTGAACGGGGAAGGAGAACCCGAGAGCACTGAAAAATATACGGAAAATCTGGAGGACGCCGATCTCGATACGTCCGGAATCACGATTCATTCGGATAATATCGATCCCGAGCTTTCGCAAGTCGCCGGTCCCTACGATGCAAACCAGATTCAAGTGCTCGAAGGTCTGGAAGCGGTACGTATGCGTCCCGGTATGTATATCGGCAGCACGTCTGAGCGCGGCCTTCATCATCTTGTTTATGAAGTCGTGGACAATTCCATCGACGAAGCGCTGGCCGGGTATTGCGATCATGTGGAAGTGACGATCCACAAAGACGACAGCATCACCGTTGTCGACAACGGACGCGGCATTCCTGTCGATATGCACGAGAGCGGAAAACCGGCTGTCGAAGTCGTTTTGACGGTTCTGCACGCAGGCGGAAAATTCGGCGACGGCGGTTATAAGGTTTCCGGCGGACTGCACGGCGTCGGCGTTTCTGTCGTCAACGCGCTTTCGACTTCGATGGAAGTAGAAGTCATGCGCGACGGCGCCCGCTATGAGATTACTTTTTCCCGCGGCAATGTCGTAACTCCGTTGAAAAAGATCGGCGACGCGGAGACGACGGGCACGAAAGTGCATTTCGTGCCGGACGATACGATTTTCACCGATACGGTTTACAAGTATGAGATTCTGCGTCATCGTCTGCGCGAGTTGGCGTTCCTGAATCAGGGCATCACCATCGTGCTGACCGATGAACGCGGCGAAGAACAGAGAAGCGAGACGTTCCATTACGAAGGCGGAATCCGTTCTTTCGTAGAGCATCTTGGCCGGAAAAAGGAAAAGATCAATCCCGATATCATTTATTTCAACGGCACGAAAGACGACATCATCGTTGAGATCGCGCTGCAGTACAACGAAAGTTATCAGGAGACGCTGTACAGCTTCGTCAATAATATCAACACCGAAGAAGGCGGAACGCATCTCGCCGGTCTGAAGCTGGCGCTGACGCGCGCTGCCAACGACTATGCGAGAAAATTAAACGTCCTGAAAGAAAAGGACGAGAACCTGACGGGCGAAGATATCCGAGAGGGGCTTGTCTGCGTCATCAGTCTCAAAGTGCCGAATCCGCAGTTCGAAGGTCAGACGAAGACGAAGCTTGGGAATTCCGAAGCGCGCGGTATCGTCGATTCCATCGTGACGGAAGGACTCAGGGAATATTTTGAGGAGAATCCGGCGATCACGAAAAGGATCCTGGAAAAATCCATGCTGGCCGCCCGCGCCCGCGTCGCGGCTCGAAAGGCGCGTGAGTTGACGCGTCGCAAAGACGCATTGGAATTCAATCTCGGTCTGCCGGGAAAACTGGCCGACTGCTCGGTCAAAGATCCGGAGCAGGCGGAAATCTACCTCGTCGAGGGAGACAGCGCCGGCGGCTCCGCAAAGCAGGGACGCGACCGCCGCTTCCAGGCCATTCTTCCGCTTCGCGGCAAAATCCTGAACGTCGAAAAGGCGCGTCTCGATAAGATTTTTGCGAATGCGGAGATCCGCACGATGATCACGGCGTTCGGCAGCGGTATTTCCGAAGACTTCGACCTTGCGAAGAGCCGTTACGGAAAGATCATCATCATGACCGATGCCGATGTGGACGGCGCGCATATCCGCACGTTGCTTTTGACGTTCTTCTATCGCTATATGCGTCCTCTGATCGAGCATGGACGCGTCTATATCGCGCAGCCGCCGCTTTATCAGATTCGCAAGGGACAGAAGCATTGGTACACGTTCAGCGACGAGGAGCTTGCGGCCAAGCTCAACGAGATCGGCCGCGACAATATCAACGTCCAGCGTTACAAGGGTCTTGGCGAAATGAATCCCGAGCAGCTTTGGGAGACGACGATGGATCCGGAGAAGCGCACGATGCTTCGCGTTGACCTTCAGGACGCGGAAGAGGCGGACGAGTTGTTCACGATCCTGATGGGCGAGAAAGTAGAGCCACGTCGTCAGTTCATCGAAGAAAATGCAAAGAAAGTCCGCAATCTCGATATTTAATAAAGCATAAAAAAGGGTGTCGCAAGAAGAATTTTTTCTTCCTGCGACACCTTTTTTTACGAACTGGAAATGTCGGGTCGGCTATGAGCATTATCGTTCCTGTACAAATTTTTTGAAGTATGATTTTCATACTTCAAAAAATTTTGTGCGACAGCCCTTTTATGATTGTCCGGTCAGCGCTTGCGTGTGTTGTTTGGTTATGGGTACGGTCAGGCCGAGAATGGCAAGAATCTGGTTGACCGACGAGTCGAAAGAAATGATGTTCTTTACGACGTGATTGGCGATTTTCCATGTGTCGAATTCGCCGTTGCTTTCCGCATATTCGATATGGTACTTTATTTCGTCGTTCGTATGCTTCATGAGCAGCATGCGCTCGACGAGCGTGACGTAATCGACCATGATATAAATGGATTCAAAGCTGTCTTTGAGGAGCTTCGAAAGCTGCTTTACACCCTGCGCGTCGGAAATGATGACGCTGTTTTTGTGATTCTGCAGCGCGTTAAGGATTTCCTCTTTCATCATGCCGTAATATTCGCCTTTATAGGTAATCTTAACGAGAAAATCCTGCTTGAAGAAATCAATCTTATCGACGAAACGATACATGGTAGCGGCTCCGACAGGATTGTTCGCGTAGGCTTCCGGCGACCGTGTCGTGTAGAGCGGGATATAATTAACGCCGTGCTTCATCAGTTGACGAATGATTGCGGTCTTTCCGCTTGCGTGCGGACCTACAAGGGCAAAGAGTTTGTTTTTCATGTCTCGGTCTCCTCACTTTGTATTGTGTACGCAGGATTGCACGTGCTTTATCATTAAAATTTTTCTAGGTCTAATTTAGTATTTATGTCATTGTACCATATTGAAGAAAGAAAAGAAATAGTAAAGGATAGATTTTTCAGATAAAATGTAGAAAATTTTTTAGGAAAAAAGACATAGATGAAAATTATGAAGGAAAATTGCAATCGGCGTGGAAATAGAATAGTCAGGCCGGAGGTGAAAAGATGCTGTTGGCAATGATCGATATCGGTTCCAATACGATACGAATGGCGGTATATAAAATCCGCGACAATCACGCGGCGCAAGTGATGAAACGCAAGCATACGGTTGGGCTTTCTGCGTATGTGAAAGATGGTGTGATGCAGGAAGAGGGAATCCTGCGCGCGAGCGAAGTCGTCGGCGAATATCGCGATTTTCTGGCGGGCATGGGCGTTCAAAATGTCGTCGCTTTTACGACGGCGGCGCTCCGAAACGCGAAAAACAGTGCCGACGCCGTCGCGGAAATAGAAAAAAAGACGGGCGTAAAAATTCGTGTCATTTCCGGAGAGGAAGAAGCGGCCTTTGATTTTGTGGGCGCGACGCACGACCTGGCGGCGGACGACGGCGTTCTTATCGACATTGGCGGCGGCAGTACGGAGATCGTGATGTATCGTGCGCGCCGCGTCGTGCAAAAAATGAGTCTGCCTTTTGGATCGTTGTCGCTGAAAGTCGCTTATGTGCGCGGGTTGTTGCCGACGCAGCAAGAAGTCGAGGCAATCCGCAAGGAAGTTGCCAAGGCGATAGACGTCGTCTGCTGCAAGCTCCCGCTCATGCGGAATGTCGTCGCCTGCGGCATCGGAGGCACGTTCAAGGGCGCCTCTGCACTTTATCGTCTGATGTATGATTTGGAGGAAAGCGACACGCGCATGGAAACGCGCCGCTTCGGCGAGATGCTCAAGCATTACGTTTCTGACGTGCCGCTTGCGGAGGAAGACGCGGAACGTCTGATGCTTGCGGCTCCCGATCGCATTCATACATTGTTTTCAGGATTGATCCTCGCCGACACGCTGATGCAAAAGCTCGGCTGCCGGGAAATCGTCTACAGCGACTCCGGCGTGCGGGAGGGATATCTGTACAGCGAAATATTGAAGGCTTGAGGAAACAAGGTCATCAATCGACGTATTCATTGTCACTTAAAACCGCTGAATAGTTCCCGTCGCAGGGAAATAATTCAGTGGTTTTTATCTATATATAAATTATATTTATTTTAAGCTGTTAAATAATAGTATTCTATAATTATTTGTTATAGAAAAGTAATCTATATAAAAACTTTATATAGATTACTTCATTTTTTATTGACAATCGATATCTTCAAGTGATATTCTTTGAAAGGCATGAAATGAAGAAGTGCATAATATATAATTTTTCGATTTGAAAAGGAGACGTCATAATGAAGCGTCGGCTCATATACAGCTTATTCGCGGTGTTTGCACTTTTTGCCGTACTGCTTACCGTGTCCTGCGGCAAGCCTCCGTCTCGGAGATCCGGCGGGGAAGAGGGCTATACCGTGATGGATGCTCATGGGATGGCGGTACGGATTCCTCAAAAGTCGAAGAGCAAATAAAGATCCGGCAAGGACGAAAGGGACTTGGTCAACAAATATATAACATGCGTTTGGTTGCTTCACGTGCAACATTTATTCATAAGATTTCACAGGTGCGAAAAAGCATAAATTTGCTTTTGCCGCGCCTGTTTTTTTATTGTGTTTTATGTTATAATGAAATGCTTTGTGAAATGAATTTATCCTATTTTATATATAGGCGACAATATGAATGAAGGTGAGATTTTGGAGATTGGAAAGGATAAAGTTGTTCCGGTGAATCTGTCGGACGTCATGTCGACTTCGTACATCGACTACGCGATGAGCGTCATCGTGGCGCGCGCGCTGCCGGACGTCCGCGACGGTCTGAAGCCGGTGCATCGGCGCATCCTGTACGCGATGCAGGAAGCGGGCATGGGCTCGACGAAGCCCTACAAGAAGTCGGCGCGTATCGTTGGCGAAGTCCTCGGTAAATATCATCCGCACGGCGACAGCTCGGTTTACGACGCGATCGTCCGTATGGCGCAGGATTTTTCCATGCGCTATCTTTTGGCGGACGGCCATGGAAACTTCGGCTCGGTAGACGGCGATCCAGCGGCGGCTATGCGCTATACCGAGGTTCGCATGTCGAAGATCTCGGAGCTGATGCTTCAGGACATCGACAAAGAGACGGTGGATTTCGTTCCGAACTACGACGAATCGCTGAAAGAGCCGTCGGTACTTCCGGCGAAATTCCCGCAGCTTCTCGTCAACGGCACGTCGGGCATCGCCGTCGGTATGGCGACGAATATTCCGCCGCACAATATGCGCGAAGTCATCGACGGAACGCTCATGCTGATTGATAACCCCGAGGCGACGGTCGAGGAACTGATGACCGTCATCAAAGGGCCGGATTTCCCGACGGGCGCGCTCATCATGGGTACGGAAGGAATCAAGAGCGCGTACCGTACCGGACGCGGCGTGATCCAGATGCGCGCCGACGCGCACATTGAAACGATGTCCAACGGCAAGAGCCAGATTATCGTGACGGAGCTTCCCTATCAGGTCAACAAGGCGAAGCTCGTCGAGCGGATCGCCGAGCTGGTGCGCGACAAAGTCGTCGACGGCGTCACCGCGCTCCGCGACGAGTCGGATCGCAGCGGTATGCGCATCGTGGTCGAGCTTCGCCGTGACGCCAACGCCAACGTGATCCTGAACCAGCTTTACAAGCACACGCAGATGCAGGACAGTTTCGGCGTGATCATGCTGGCGCTGGTGGACGGGCGGCCCCGCGTGCTGAATTTGAAGGAAGTCCTTCATTATTATATAGCGCATCAGAAAGACGTCATTACTCGTCGTACGCGTTACGAACTCGACAAGGCCGAGGCGCGCGCGCATATCTTGGAGGGCTTGAATATCGCTCTCGATCATCTCGACGCGGTCATCTCCACGATCCGCGAAAGCCGCACGGCTGATATTGCCCGCGCCGCTTTGATGGAAGGATTCTCGCTGACGGAGAAACAGGCGCAGGCGATCCTCGATCTTCGCCTCCAGCGGCTGACTGGTCTCGAGCGTGAGAAGATCGAAGAAGAATATCAGGAAGTCTTGAAGACCATCGAATATTTGAAGGGCGTTCTCGCCGACGAGAGCAAGATCTTCGGCATCATTAAGGATGAGCTGACGGAAGTTCGCGAGAAATACGGCGACGACCGCCGCTCGCGCATCACGATCGATACGACGCAGATGAACGTGGAAGACTTGATCGCCGAGGAGGACATCGTGCTCACGATGACGCACGGCGGCTACGTCAAGAGAATCCCGCTGGCCACGTATCGCACGCAGAAGCGCGGCGGACGCGGCGTTGCGGGCATGGGAACGAAGGAGACGGACTTCGTCGAAAATCTCTTGATTACGACGACGCACCATACGATCCTGTTCTTCACGAGCCGCGGCCTTGTCTATCGGCTGAAAGGATACGATATCCCCGAGGCTACGCGTCAGGCGAAAGGCACGGCTATCGTGAACCTTCTGCCGCTGTCCTCCGACGAGACGATAACGGCGGTCATCCCGCTTCGCGAGTTCCGCGAGGATCGGTACCTGTTCATGGCGACGAAGAAAGGCGTCGTCAAGAAAACCGTCGTCAAGGAATACGAAACTTCGCGGAAAGGCGGACTCATCGCCATTAACCTCGACGAGGACGACGATTTGATCGGCGTTCGCTTCACGGACGGCCAGCAGCGGATTGTTCTCGGTACGCGCGACGGACAGGCCATCATCTTTGAGGAAGAAAACGTTCGTCCGCTGAGCCGTCAGACGCGCGGCGTCACCGGAATCCGGCTGCACGATATGGACGAGGTCGTCGGCATGGACAAGGTCGCCGAGGACAGCGAGATCCTCACCGTCACCGAGCAGGGGTACGGAAAGCGTACGAAAGCCGAAGAATACCGTGTCACCCAGCGCGGCGGCAAGGGCATCATCAACATGAAAGTCACGGAGAAAACGGGCGCGGTAGTCGGCCTCAAAGTCGTCCGTCCCGACCAGGAACTGATGCTGATTACGACGGACGGCATCGTGATTCGCACCAGCGTCGGTGAGATCTCCCTGATCAGCCGCAACACGCAGGGCGTCACATTGATGAAGACCGAGGAAGGCGACCGGGTCGCGTCGCTGGCGGTCATGGATACGAAAAGCGAATAAGTTTACAAAA
The DNA here is from genome assembly GCA_017619685.1 of Schwartzia sp. (in: firmicutes). GTDB lineage: Bacteria > Bacillota > Negativicutes > Selenomonadales > Selenomonadaceae > RUG12372. The sequence goes on along the minus strand of JAFZRW010000073.1, from coordinate 11,505 downwards.
AAGCAGCGGAACGCTTAGCGTTCCGCTGCTTTTTTGTGCCTATTCACAGTTTAAGCATGACATTTGCATGATCGTTTGATTTATGCCGATGATGTTTGTGGTAGGAAACCGGGTGGAAATCCTTCCTGTGGTGATGATGTTTGACATGATGTTTTTCGTGCCGGCTGTGGTGATGATTGTGATGGTCCCTTTCGTATGAAACGTGCCGCTCGTGATGAGCGCGCGGCGCCGGGGCCGCTTCTCCTGTGTTCGCCGTTCCTATGCCGAAGAGCAAGACCGCGCCAAAGATAACTGCCGCCGCCAAATCTAACCATTTTTTCATGAGTGCCACCGCCTTTCTTTTATGGCTACATTCTAATGCGCCTATATTAAGAAAAACTGACGGTTTTATGAGAAAACGGTTAAATATTTGCGGGCGGATTTTGTGGAACCTTTACCTTTGCGTGAGGTTTTGCCCGAAAACCTTTACTTTTTTGCAGCTGAATTTTAGAATAAGTAAAGGAAGAGACAAAATATGGAACGAAAGTCCTTGGTATGCAACGCTGTTTTTGATATGGTCGTTTCTTTGCTGTTGAAACGACGGAATTTGCCGTTTAATATTTGTCGTATTGCGAGCGATAAGAAGGGGAGTGTGCCATGATTCTCAGCGTCAGCAGACGGACGGATATTCCGGCGTTTTTCGCTCCTTGGTTCATGGGACGGATTCGCGAGGGTTTCGTGTTGACGCGAAATCCGATGAATCATCGGCAGGTGAGCCGGATCGAACTTTCGCCGGAGACAATCGACTGCATCGTGTTCTGGACTAAGAATCCCGCGCCGATTTTGCCGTACCTGGACGAGATCGGCGCGAGGTTTCCCTTTTATTTCCAGTTCACGCTGAACGCTTACGGCCTCGACGCGGAGCCGAACGTGCCGCCTCTCACCGAACGGCTGGAAACGCTCCGGACGCTTTCACGAAAGATTGGCAGGGAGCGCGTCGTCTGGCGCTACGATCCCGTGCTGTTGTCGCCGACATACGACGCGGCGTGGCATATCGCGCGATTCGCGGAACTGGCGCGGGAAATATCGCCCTTCGCGGGGCGGTGCGTGTTCAGTTTTCTCGATGATTACCCGAAAATCGCGAAGGGACTCCGCGCCATTGACGGGCGCGTCTGCGAGGAGGCAGAAATGCGGGAGATGGCGGAGGCTTTCGCGGCTTCCGCGAAAAATCACAGGCTTCCAATTTCCGCCTGCGCAGAGCCCCTCGATTTTTCATCTTACGGCGTGGAGCGGGGTCGGTGTATCGATCCGGAGTTGATTTCTCAGTTAACGGGTCATACGGTTCGTGCGGCGAAAGACAAGAACCAGAGGCCGGAATGCGGATGCGCCGCCAGCGTCGACGTCGGCGCGTACAATACCTGCAGCCATGGCTGCCGATACTGCTACGCGAATCACAGCGCCGAGAGTACGGCGGCGCGCATAAAGCTTCACGACGAGACGTCGCCTTTTTTGGTCGGGCAGTTGGAGCCGGACGAAAAAGTTAAAGAGAGAAAAGTTCCATAAACAGGAGAAAAGAAGGTGCACAAATTTTTTGAAGTATGAAAAACATACTCCAAAAAATTTGCTTGGCAAAATCACTTGCAAATCAACGAGTTAAATTCTTGTTTGCAAAAAATGGGGACTGCCGCAAGGAGAAAAAATTCTCCTGCGACAGTCCCCATTCCTTTACGGTCGGTTTATTTCAAGAATCCGTTGATGATCTGTTCTTCCGCTTCCTGCTCGGTCAGGCCGAGGGTCATGAGCTTGATCAGTTGCTCGCCGGCGATCTTGCCGATGGCGGCTTCGTGGATCAGTTCGGCGTCGACGTGGTTCGCTTCGAGGGACGGAACGGCGAGGATCTTCCCTTTGTCCATGATGATGGAGTCGCATTCCGTGTGGCCGTGACCGGGTGCGTTCCCGACGATGCAGGCGTCGAATTTCTGGAACGACGAATCCCGCGCCACGGAGCGCGATACGACGTCGGCGTTGGCGCCCGCGCCGTCCAGCGTCACCTTGTAGCCGGAAGTGGCCGTCTGTGCGCCGTGCGTCATCAGCCGCTCGCGCACGACGAGCCGCGCGCCCGCCGCCAGCGTCGCCCGCGTCATGCGGTCGGTGGAGTCGACGCCCTTGATCTGCACCATTTCCATTTCCATCGAGCTGTTCTCGCCGAGGGTCGCTTCGGTGACGGGATTCAGGATGCGCTTGCCGTCACCCGTGCCGGAGCCGTAATGTTTTTCCACGTATTTGACTTTCGCGCCCTTTTCGAGGAAAAAACGATGCACGCCGTCGTGCTGGGAGTCCTGCGTGCCGCAGTTGTCGATGCCGCAGCCCGCGACGATGACCACGTCCGCGTCCTCGCCGATGTAAAAATCATTGTAGACCGTTTCCTTGATACCGCTGGCGCTCAAAACGACCGGAATGTGCACGCTTTCGTTTTTCGTTCCGGGCTTCACAAAAATGTCGATGCCCGTGCCGTCTTTTTTCGATTGTATGTCGATATTGGCGGTGGTGTTGCGGCCCACCGCCTTGCTGTTCGCGCGGAAATTGTACGCGCCCATCGGCACGTCGTGCAGACCGGCGACTTCCGCGATCAACCGCTTTTGTACTGCGTCCATCGGAAGCATGATTGTCCCCCCTTGCCGGTTCTTTTTCCGTCATGCTGTGTCAGATAGCGAGCTTTGCATAAGCGACTCACACGCAATCAAAGATTGCGGTTCGCTGCTTATCGACGTAGCACTTTACTACGACTTCGCGCTCGCAACATGCCACTGGCATGTTGCGTCCTTGCTGACGAAAAAATCCCTCGGCAATTCTTTTTTATGTTGACTAAAGGCAGTTACATTTCCATTCTGCCGCAGGGCGCGACTGCGTACTGCGTGCCGGTGATCTTTTTCAGGACGTCTTTCGCCTCGCCCTGCATTTCAATGCGTCCGTTCACCAATACGACGATCTCGTCGGCGATGGACAGGATACGCTCCTGATGGGAGATCATCAGGATGGAGCTGTCCGCAATCTCGTCCCGCAGCTTTTGGAAGATGCGGATCAGGTTCTGGAAGCTCCAGAGGTCGATGCCCGCTTCCGGTTCGTCGAAGAGCGTGAGCCGCGCTTTGCGCGCCATGACGGTCGCGATCTCGATGCGCTTCAGCTCGCCGCCGGACAGCGACGCGTTGACTTCGCGGTGGATATAGTCCCGCGCGCAGAGGCCGACTTCCGACAAATAGTCGCAGGCCGCGTCCACGGAGATTGTCTTGCCCGTCGCGAGGCGCAAAAGGTCGATGACTTCCAGCCCTTTGAACCGCACCGGCTGTTGAAAGGCGAACGCGATGCCCATGCGCGCCCGCTCGGTGATGGTTTTCTCCGTGACGTCCTCGCCGTCGAAAAAGATATGGCCCGACGTCGGCTTCTCGATGCCGGCGACGATGCGCGCCAGCGTCGATTTCCCGCTGCCGTTCGGGCCGGTGATCACGACGAATTTCTTGTCCTCGACGGTCAGGCTGACGTCTTTCAAGATGTCGATCTGCTTGCCGTCCTCTTCGACCGAGAACGAGATGTTTTTCAATTCCAGCATAGGATAGATACTCCTTTTGTATCTGCCGCGTTTATCGTTCGCGCTCTCGCAAAGCGTCCACCGCTTCGCCAAGGATGCGGCTCATGGGCAGGCCGCGTTTTTTTGCGAGTTTCTTCAGAAACGCATATTGCTCCTGCGTCAGGCTCGCCGTGACGCGGACGCGCTTTTCGCCCGTCAGCGGCGGCGTATGGTGTGTTTTCGGGTCTGTGGCTGGGGCTGCCGGTGGATCGAAATCCGCGGCGAGCTTTCGGAGTTCTGCTTCGGGGAGCTTTTGGGCCATTTTTTCTTGTCTCCTCCCAAAACGACGTACAGTTCTTTCGTGAACGCCGCGTAATCTTCCGCCGCGTGACAAGTCGGGCTGTGCGAAAAAATATCGGTTTGCCGCATCTGGGAATCCTTGATGGCGACGTTTTCGCGGATGGCTGTCGAAAAGACGCGGGTCTCGAATTCCTTTGCCTTTGCTTGGAATAGTGCTGTCGCCTGCTCGCTGATCTTTGTCTGCGTGTTGTATCGCGTCAGCAGTATGCCCGCAACGGAAAGCTTTGGATTGTAATATTGTTTCGCGAGGGCAATATTACCCATCAGATCGTCCAGTCCCGAAAGGCTGAAGCTGTCCGTCTGGCAGCAGACGACGACTGCATCGGCGGCTGTAAGAGCATTCAACGTCAATACGTTCATCGCGGGCGCAGTGTCGAGGATGACGTAGTCATAGCCTTTCAAACGTTTCAAGGCGTTTTCCAAGAGATGCTCGCGTCCGAATTGGTCAAATTCCTTTTCTGCGCGGGAAAGCCGGGAATCTGCCGCCAAAAGATCGTATTTTGGCATTTTCTGGATACAGTTTTCCGGCGGAGTGTCGCGGAGGAAATCAAAGGTTCCAGCCTCGTCTCGTTTTGCGCCGGACGCTTGGGAAAAATTCCCCTGTGCGTCCATGTCGATTGCCAGCACGGAAAAGCCGCTCTGCCCGAGATACGCCGCCGTCGAAAGCGCGGTGGTCGTCTTGCCGACGCCGCCTTTTTTATTTGTCATCGCGATAATTTTCATGTCGTGTCCCTCCGTATAATAGCTATTGTAGGAAATCCGCGCGCCATTGTCAACGAAGAAAAAAGGGACGGATAAAAAGGGAAATCCTGGCGCGCGTCGAATTTTACAACAGGAAATCTTGTAACATTTTCGGGAGGGGAAAGAAATGAAGATTATCAAGAAAACGGCCGCTGCGCTTTGCGCTGCCATGACGTTTTCTGCCGGCGCATTCGCCGCGCCGCTGGCGCCGGAGCTGCAGATCGACGTCCTTACCAAGACCGCTATGGTCTATAACGGCTGGTTCGTCCTGCCGGAGCGTGAAAAGAATTCGGACGAGTGGAGCTACGCCATCGCCGATCTCGACCAAAATGGTCGGCTGGAAGTCCTGAAGGTTAAACCGGGCTGGGTGGAAGGCGGCCCCAGGCTGCTCTGCAAGGAGCTGACCGAAGACGGGAGCCGCCTGCTGGGGGAGATCGCTCTCGACCATACGGCGGTTCCCGACCTTCTCGCGACGAGCGACACGTCCGGACAGGCGCTGGTGCTTTACGACGCCAAGAAGAATCTCTATCACTACATCTTTAAGGAAACCGTTTATCATACCGAATATGAGTCCATCACGACGAAATACGCGCTGACGTTCTCGGACGGCACGCTCCTTGTGTCGCCGCTGGCACATTACCAGTGGATTCTGAGCGGGCGCGAGGGCGGCGTCACGGAGCGCTATTACCTGCCAAAAGGCGACAGCGACGTCGGTATGGAGATCGGCGTCGCCCGTTACAACGACATCGAGAATGAAGCATTCCCCGGCTGCGAGGTGCGCGGCGTCGCGTTTTGGTGGCGAAGCGCGAAGGAACTGAAGGAAGCCGCTTCCATCGGACGGCTGAGAGACGCGCTGGCGCAGTCATATTCGTCCTTTGTCAGTGGAAGAAAGGCGGAAAGCCTATGGAATCAGGGCGAATAGAAATTCCTTTTGAGGAATGCAACAAGCAGGGCTGGATATTCGCCCTCGCGAATCGTCTGGGCCATGATATGAAAACCTATGCGCGGCGCTATATGAAGTCGAAATTCGTCGCGCAGGGCAAAGACTTTGACTATTCGTATTACCAGATCGCCTCGCCGTCGTATTCCCTTGATCTCGTGGACGAAGCCGAGCTCCACGAGGAAGGGGCGAAGACGGACGGCATTTCCAACGACGAAGCGTACTGGATCGGCTTCTTTTACAAATATTTCACGCTGGCGCTGTCGCTTTCCAATGAGCAGGCATGGGAAAAGATTCCTTTCGACCGCATGCGCGCCTTTTATGCGGAATACGGCGCGAAGTCAAAGGACGAGGCGGGCGCGGAACTGTCGGCGCTTTTGCGGCGGGAGTTGACGGCCGCGAAGCCGCGCGTCGTCCTTTTGGCGACGGGCGGGACGATCGCGGGAAGCGCGTCTTCCGCCGACGCAGTTACCGGCTATCGGGCGGGGGCTTTGGGCGTCGACGAGCTGCTGGCGGCCGTGCCGGAGCTGAAAAACGTCGCGGAGGTGCGGGGCGAGACGATCTGCGCGATCGACAGCAAAGACATGACGGACGAGATCTGGCTCCGGCTGGCGGCGTGCGCCGGAGAACTCCTGGCGTCGGACGATGTGGACGGCGTCGTGATCGCGCACGGTACGGATACTTTGGAGGAGACGGCGTATTTCCTCCATCTTACGGTCAAAAGCGACAAACCGCTCGTGCTGACGGGAGCGATGCGTCCGGCGACGGCGCTCAGCGCCGACGGCCCGATGAACCTTCTGGAAGCGGTGCGGGTCGCCGCTTGCAAGGAAGCTGCGGGCAAGGGCGTACTCGTCGTGATGGATGGCGAGATTCATTCGGCGCGGGACGTCATGAAGACGCGCACGCTGGGCGTCGGCGCGTTCTCTTCGCCGACCTTTGGCTGTCTCGGGACGGTCGACGCGGGCGCACCGGTCTTTTACCGTACGACGGCCCGGCGGCATACGACGCGCTCGGAGTTTGACGCGGCGGCGCTTCCGCGCGTCGATATACTGTACGGCTATGCGGGCGACGACGGCACCCTTGTAGACACATGCGTCCGTGCGGGTGCGAAGGGAATCGTCTACGCAGGCATGGGAAACGGGAGTATCCCCGCAGACGCGGAAAAGGCGCTGGCGAAAGCGGCCGCCGGAGGCATCGCGGTCGTGCGCGCCTCGCGGACGATGAGCGGCGCGGTGGTTTCGGCGGAGTCGTCGTATGAAAGCGCCGGATTCATCGACGCCGATACGTTGAGCCCGCAAAAGGCGCGCGTGCTCCTTCGCTTCGCGCTTGGGAAAACGAGCGACCGCGAGGAGCTGCGCCGGATATTTCGGGAGTATTGACGACATGAAAAAGGACGCGGGAATGAATCCCGCGTCCTTTGGTTTTGTCGTCGCTTATTCTTCCAGCGTAAATTCGCCGCCGCCTTTCGGCAGGCTGTCGAGAGTCGGGTATTTTTTGACGAATTCCACCGGACGGCTCCAGTCCACATAGACTTCCGTTTCTTCCCAGATGCGCGTCATGGCAATCTGGAAGCTCCGGACGTCCGCCATCGGGTCGATGGTTTTTGTCTCGAAGTCGAGAAGCGTCATGTTGGGCACGGCAATCTCATGGGTCGCAGAGAGATACGCCTCGGCTTTCTGCTTTCCTTCTTCGTTGGGAAGGGTGACGGTCGCCTTGTGGGCGTCGCCGTCGTATTCGATGTATCCGAGCGTGTCTCCGTAGTGAACCGCCACGCTGAATTTGTTTTCCTGTTCCATGGTCGTCTCCTTTTCGTACTTTGAACATCTATATTATTATACCCGTTTCCGCGTGTTTTGTCTGCATTTTTTTCAAAGGCTGGAAAATAAAGGCTTTTTACAAAAATTTTTCTTATGAAATCAATGATTTCGGGCTTGTCAAGTCTTGTGTACGGGAATGCTTTGTGCTATGATGGGTTCATAAAGACGGAGCCGTCTGGGGTGTGCGTAAGCAAATATAGGTGTCTAACCGACTTCATCACAAACGGGAACCCGAATTGAGCTTGCGGCTGTTGGATCGCCTCGCAGCGAGGAACAAAAACAAGACTTAGGGTACCCACCTGCACATGCAGGTTTAGGCATATATTGTGTACGGCATTTTGGACTCCATCTTTGAGGGGGGGTTGCGATGATACGCAACCCCCCTTCTCTGTCATGGCGGCCCTTTTTCCGTCTCTCTGTGTCAGCGAAAGCTCGACGTAGGAACGAGCTACGACTTCGCTTTCGCTTCCTTGATAGACGAAAAAATTGCTCGCCATGACCACGCATGGACACTTAATGAAGCCGAGCCTCGGCGAAGGCTGAATTTAGTGGTCAGGCGATTTACAATACGCCCATTTCCTTGAACAGTACGATCCAGAAGAAGATCGTCACGCAGGACAGCGCCGAGGTGAAGACGACGCAGTTTCCGGCGAGGTCGGCGTCGCTGTCCATCTGCTGCGCCATGACGAAGCCTGCGACGGCGCAGGGCGTCGCGAAAATGCTGATCAGCGTCGCGAACTCCATGCCGCGGAACCCCATCTGCGCCGCCACGTTCAGTACGACGCCGGGAATCAGTATGAGCCGCGAGAAAACGCAGGCGATAAGCTGCTTTAGGTGCTCTTTTGTCGAGCCGAGCCGGAACGACGCGCCGAGGATGATCAGTGCGATTGGCGTCGTCGCCGCCGCGATCTGCGCCAGCGGGCGAAGGATCGGCTTCGGCACGGGAATCCCGAGGGCGAAGAAAACCGCGCCGACCAGCGCGCCGAGGATCATCGGATTTTTCAGCACGTCGAGCACAAGGTGCGGCAGGTTGAGGCGTCCGCCCCGAAAAATCTCCAGCGTGATCACGGCGAGCGCATTGTAGATCGGCACGACGATGGCGACCATCATGGTCGTGACCGCGATCTCGCTGTCGCCGAAGAGGTTCGCGGCCAGCGGAAGCCCCATCAGTACGAAATTGCTGCGGTATATCGCCTGTATCATCGCGCCGCGCCGCTTCGGGCTTTTCTCCGTCAGGCAGACGACGGCGAAGGCCAGGACGTAGACTGTCGCCAGCGCGCCCAGTGCAAAAACGATCAGGCGCGGGCGAAAGGTCTCCCCGAGGTTCGTCGTATAAAGATTGTAGAACATCATGATCGAGAAGAAGATGGTAAATACCGTACGGTTCACGCGTTTCAGCTCCGCCGGGTTCAGGAAGTCGAAGACCTTGATCAGGACGCCGATGAACATCAGGCAGAACATCGGCACGACGGCCTGGAACGCGACGACGAGATTGGAAAAGTCGATGGACATGCAAATTCTTCCTTCAAAAAAGTTTTTATGTGTCCAATTTTAGGCGCTTTTGGGTGAAAACGCAACAAAATATGATAAAATGCAGACGAGGTGATACGATGGCAATGCAATCGAAACGTCATGCGGTGGTGGACACGTCGCTTTGCGTGGCCTGCGGCGCGTGCATGGAGGTCTGCCCGAGAGGCGCGATCACGGTATGGAAGGGCTCGTATTCCGTGGTGGACGACGCGCTTTGTATCGGGTGCGGCCTCTGTGCGAGGGAGTGCCCCGCTTCCGTCATACGGGTGGAGGATCGGCCATGAAGAAATCGCATTGGTACAATTATCTCTGGATTTGGGCGGTCGTTTATTTTGCCATGGGATTTTTCAATATCCTTTTCGCATGGCTCGGGCTTATCGACTTTTTCCTGCCGCTGATCTTCGCCGTGGGCTTCGGCAACAAGGGCTTTTGCAACCGCTATTGCGACCGGGGGCAGCTCCTTCGCGCGCTGGGCAGCCAGAAAGGTTTTTCCCGCCGGAAGGACGCGCCGGACTGGATGAAGAGCAGGGCGTTCCGCTACGGCTTCCTCGTGTTCTTCCTCGTCATGTTCATGAATATGCTTTATGCGACATATCAAGTGTTCGCGGGCGCGTCGAATCTTCGCGAGGTCGTCACGCTGTTCTGGACGATCCATGTGCCGTGGGAATGGGCCTATCATGGCGGCGCCGCGCCGTGGGCCGCGCAGTTCGCTTTCGGACTTTACAGCATCATGCTGACCTCGGCGATCCTCGGCATCCTGACCATGCTTGCCTACAAGCCCCGCTCGTGGTGCGTCTACTGCCCGATGGGCACGATGACGCAGCTCATCTGCCGCGCAAAAGCGGGAACACGGGAAGAAGAAAAAACTTCATGAGAAAAACCAAACGCCGTGCAACACATACGCTGCACGGCGTTAATTTCATGACATTACGATACGATTCCCAATTTCATCTTTAGCGCGTCCTGCAACACGCCGGAAAAATTGATGTGCGCCTTTTGTGCCTGTTCGTCGAGCCATTCGGGAATCACGACGGTTTTTTCGATGGAATCGCTTTCCATCATCGTTTTGTATTGCTTGGTGTCGGCGCGAATCATGCTCACATATTCGTCCGGGCGCAGGGAGATTTCGGAGAGCTTGCTTGGCGCGGGAATCGGTTCGCCGCAGTCCTCTTTGTCCCAAAGCATGAGATTTAACGCGTCTTCTGCGTTTTCAAACGCCTCCGTTTCCGTTTTTCCATCCGTATAGCACCCTGCGAGATCGGGAAACGAAACGAGATAGACGTCTTCTTTGCGGTCGTAAGAAAAAACCGCCGGATACAGATATTTCATCAAGCGTTCGCCTCCCTTACTTCAAACCGGCATCCTTCAGGATTTGATTGGCCGTTCCTGACGGAATATCTTTCAAATGCCGCCATACCTGAAATTTCTTTCCTTGCGGATTCATCCAAATATCATGTTTCTTTCCATGTCGCCAGAATTTACATCCGTTTTCAATTAACTTCCGTTCCAATTCCGACTTGTTCATGTTACACCTTCTTTGACATTATTATATCTGGGCGACATTCTTGCGTCAAGGAAGAGCATGTTGCATTTTGAGTTTTCGGCAGGATTTTCTCAGGTTGCGGCGAAATATACAATCATGTTCCGTTAATTGTTTACGATGGAGGGATAGGAGAATGAAACGAAAATTCATTCGCGGGCTTGCGGCGGCAGCGGCGGCTTCTTCGCTCCTTTTCGGCGCGGCGCAGGCGGCGACGCCGGAGGAGCAGATCGACGTCATTCTCAATCTGCCGGTCGCTCACGGCGACGAACTCGAAATGCGCCTGCGAGAGAACGGCGATTTCGCAGTCACGGACCTCGACGGGAACGGGCGGATTGAGCTTTTGTTTTTGCAGGAAATGAGAAACGGCTTGCCGGAAGGCGTGGAGCCGGAGAATGAAAACGTGCGCTCGGCGTGGGATTGCATTGCCGGCATTCCCGTTTCGAGGAAGCTGTACGGATACGAGATCAGTGCAAACGGAAAAACGATCGACCCCATCGCCGTCGTTTTTACCGACGACGAGATCGATCCTGATTTCCGCTATCCGAAGGGCGCCTATCGCGATACAAAGCGGGGCATCACCTATTACGACGTCGCCACGCTGACCCGTGTCGGAGACGGCGGCTATCGCGTCTCTATCCAATCGGTTTCCTTGCAGAACGGAGGGCTGCAGATTCAGACCCTGGCGTCGGAGTACGGGAATTACGCCATCTATCATGAGCAGGGAACGCCGGAGGCTATTTTCGATTACGCTGAAGATCGCTACGGGAACAAGATCGAACCGCGCGCCTTTGAGACTGTCGCCTCGGACTACGCGGCCGGCTGCGAGGAACGTTTCCGCGTGTCGATCCGCTGGCATCCGATCCAAGCGCTGCGCGAGGCAAAAATCCAGCCGAACGGCATGAAACCGCTCATGCTCGATTCGTGGCAGGGATTTTCGCTGGAGCCGAAGAAGCCTTGAAACAGGAATCCTCACCCGTTGCGGTGAAAAAACAGTATCATATATAAATAAAGGGGGAAAACAAGATGAACG
>JAFZRW010000072.1 GCA_017619685.1 Schwartzia sp. (in: firmicutes) | reverse complement strand
GTCAGCTTCGTTTTCGACGGCGCGTAGTCGACGGTGGTTTCGCCGTCGTGGGCGTGGATATGGACGTACATTACGCCCGCCATGCCGAGGAGCTTTTTCTCCATCGCTTTCGCGCTGTCTTCCGTGTAGCCGTTGACAATGAACTGGAGGCGCGTATTGTTGCCGCTCGCGCCGCAGCCGCATTCTTTGCACATAGTAAAAACCTCCTTGAATTTATATCGCAAATTTTTCATAAATTATAACAACAAATCGGAAGAAACGGAAGCCCCGCACGGGGATTAAGGAAACACTGAACAAGTCCCGCCCACCCCTGTCGGTTATTTTCCCGTCATGCTGTGTCAAAGTGCTCTCGACGTAGCTCTGCGGCTACGACTTCGAGCACTTTTCCTTGCCTGACGAAAAAATACCTCGACAGGGTCACGACTTGACTTATTCATTGTTTCCTTGCAAAAAAACTGTGTCGATTTCCGTAAAAAACGCGTTGCCGTAAACGCCATGAGCGGACGTTTCGAGGGCGAAAAAGCGCGCTTTTTCCGGCAAATCGCGCCGTTTTGCGACGACGCTGGCGACGGCCTCCTGCGGGAGGGAAAAGCTCAGCGCGGCCGGCGCGTCGTCCGGGCCGTCCTGCGCCGCCGCCAGCCGCAGAGCGTCCACGTTCTCCAGTCCGCCGGAAAGCCCTTCTCCCGTATATTTCAGCGCGGCCTCCTTGATGGTCCAGAGCCGGAAAAAAGCGGAAGGATACGCTTCTTCGGAAAGCGACTGCAGGAACGCGTTTTCTTCGGGGCGGAACCATCGCTTCGCCACGCCGGACGGCGCTTTGCGCTTTCGCTCCACGTCGACGCCGACGGGCGCGTCTCCAACGGCGACGGCGATATAAGGCCCGCTGTGGGAAAGGCTGATCGAGCGCTCTCTACCCTGGCAGAACGGCGCGCCTTTTTCGTCGTGATCCAGCGTTACCTCGGAGGGCTGTATGCCTGCGGCCTGCGCGACACGCCATCGTGCGAAAAGTTCCGCCCAGAGCGAACGGCTTTTATCGGCGGCGGCGCGAACCTTTGCGACGCTTGCCTGGCGCGCGTCCGACGCGAAGCGAAGATACGGCGCGACGTCCCGCGTCAGCCAGTCGTCCAGAAACAGTATGGAAATTTCCGTCATCAATCCTGTCTCCTTGCCGGTTTGTAGATTATTTTTATTATACCTCTTCCAATAAAAATGAGGAACGGATTTTTTATCCGTTCCTCGCAGAAAGGGGGTATTGGGGTCTTACTGTTCCGTCGCGGGGGTGTGGGGATTCAGCGCGCGGAGCGTCTCGTCCAGCGTTTCGCTGAAGCGCTCCAGCGTCTGCCGGATATTTTCGACGTGACCTTCCGCCGCAGTTCTGGCTTCTTCCGCCATAGGCTCGGCTTTTGCCGCGGCGGCGCGAAACTCCTCGATCAGGGCTTCGCCGCGCGCCTGAAGTTCTTCCTTCAGGTTCGCCACCGACGTGCGGATCTTTTCGTAGACCGCTTCGCGCTCTTCGTCGTTCGTGCACGTCTTGAGCGCCGCCTCGCCTTCGCGGCGAAGGGTGTCGACGAGACGATCCATCGCCGCAAGTTCCTTGCAGGCGTCCGCCGTCTCCTTTGCGCCGTGGTCGCAGGTCATGACCGCCGCGACGAACGCGCCTACCATACCGCCGATTGCCAACAGGATTCCATTTTTCGCCATACCCATGATTGTCTCCTCCTTTAATTCTTAACGCTCCACTCTAATTCTTCACTCTTAATTTTACGCTGCTTGGTCTTCGGAGAGTTCGGCCAGGATTTTCCGTCCGAAAATCTCTCCAAGCTTTTGCCGCGACTTTTCGCGAACCTCGTCGTCGATGTACGCCTGCGCCATCATCGTTGCGAGAAGGATTGCCGAAAGGTCGTCGGTGTAGCCCGCGAAGGGCATGAAGTCCGGCAGGAAATCGAAAGGCGCGATGAAATATCCGAGCGCCGCGTAAATGCCGGCTTTTACTTTGGTCGGGCAGTTTGGATTTTCTGTCGCGTAGTAGAGCTGCATCGCCTTGTAGATGAGCTGCAGGCCCGCCGACTTCACCTTGCTCTTGATCTTTTCCCAGAAGCCCGACTCGGAATATTCGCCCGCGTAATATTCGACGTCGACCTCCTGCGTCACACCCGTGCGCGGATCATAGAAACGAGCTCGTTCCATTCACATCACCCTTCCTTGTTGTGCACTGCCGGCGCTTTTTCCGTCATGCTGTGTCAAAGCGCTCTCGACGTAGGTTTTCACTACGACTTCGAGCGCTTTTCCGTGCCTGACGAAAAAATCACTCGACAGTGGTTTGGTCTTTTTGATCTTATCTGTGCGTATCATAATGCTTTTATGTTGGTTTGTCAACATAAAATTAATTAAAAAAACATTAAAACAACAAAAGTATATTGCAAGGCAAATAAAATATTGATAGAAAGACTTTGAATATGCAACGAATCGGTTGTTTTTTTTGTTTGCAGATGGTAATATATAGGAAGAAAAGAAATGAAATGAGAGGAAGTCCATATCATGACGGAGCAAAAGACGCTGACGGTGCGGGAGGTCGCGGAACAGCTTGGACTCAGCGAATACACGGTGCGAAAGAAAATACGGGACGGCGAGATCGAGGGCGACCGCCAGTCGAACCGCGCAGGCTATCAGATCCCGTGGGAATCGTTCCGCAAGTACGCGGAACGGCAGGACAAGAAAGTCGGCTCGCTCTGGAGCAAGGCGGCGATCGTCGCGGGCAGTTCCATTGTCGGGCGGCTGATCGGCGGCCCCATCGGCGGCTTCGTCGGCGGGCTCGTGACGGGCGGCGCGCTTTTTGGCATGAACGGCGAAAAAGCGGAAGCGGAGGGCGTGCCTACCGATTTTGAGGACCTCGACGAGCTGAAAGATCCCGAACTCATCGAGAAAATCATCGAGCGCCTCGGTGCAGAGATGGACGACGTGTCCGTCCGTATCGAGTACGCGCAATATCAGGCGGACGAGGCGGCGGACGCCGAGGAAAAGAAAGCGGCGATGCAGACGCTGATGGAAAACAAGCTTGAATACGCGCGGCTCAACAAGCAGGTCAAGGACCTGGAGATCAAGAAGACGCTGCTTTTGAAAAAACGATAAACAGACAAAAAAGAGTCGGCATGACGATTGGTCATGCCGACTTTTTGTGTCCTGTGCGTTACAGCAGGCGTT
>JAFZRW010000071.1 GCA_017619685.1 Schwartzia sp. (in: firmicutes) | reverse complement strand
TTTCCTTCCCGAAGCTCCAATGCCGCCATCAGGTAGCAATTGCGCCATGGGCCTGACTCCGCCTGGTAGCCGAGCTGCTCCAGCGCGTCCGCACAAAGATTTCGCGCCGCCTTGTTTTTCGGATCAGCAAATACGAGCCGATTCGTGAATTCCGCCACCCACTGGTATTCTCCTGCCTCGTAGTCCTGCCGCGCTTTCTCCATCGCGGCGTCCATACCGCTGAGGGAGAGATATTCCGCCCATTTCTTCGCGCTTTCTTCCGGCGGCAGCTTGTACAGATGGATAGGATTTGCGTCGTACCATCCCATGAATTTCTGATAGACCGCCTTCGCGTCGTGAGCCACCGTGCCGTAATATTGGCGCGTGAACCAATTTTTCGCCAGCTCGTCAGGAAGCGTCAGCGTGTGCGCGATCTCGTCGGAGGTATAGCCCATGTTCAGCAGAGACAAGGTTTCGTCGTTGATGAACTTGTAGACGGCCGCCGTGTCGATCATGTACTTCTTGATCACGTCTTTGCCCCAATGCGGCCAGTTGTGAGACTGGAAGGTCACTTCTGTCTTGTCGCCGTACAAGGCGAAGGCTTCCATGATATATTCGGCCCAAGCGTTGCCATCACGGACTTGTGCGCCGCGCAGGGTGTAGAGGTTATGCAGCGTGGCGGTGCAGTTTTCGGCGACCCAGAGGGCTTTTTTCTGCGGGAAGAAGGCGTTCATTTCCGATGGTGCTTCCGTGCCCGGCGTCATCTGGAACTCGATTTTCACACCGTCGATGACTACCGTCTCGCCCGTCTCGCGGATTTCCCATGTCGGCCGGATAAAAGACGATGTGCCGCGGCGCGCCTGTCCCATGCCGATACCGATGGCAAGGACGCCCTCCGGGCTCTTTTCCAGCATCGGGCCGTACTGGTACATCGCGCGACGGCTCATCGCCGTTCCGGCGTAAAGGTTTTCTTCCATCGAGGCTTTCGTGAAACCCTGCGGCACGATGACGGGAATCTTCCCGCTGGCAATCTGCTCCTCGATGGAGAGCGAACGATCTGCGGCCGTCTCGTCGGACACGAATGCCTTGACGCCGCCGAAGTGGTCGACATGGGAATGGGAAATCAAGACGGCCTTGATCGGGCGTTTGCCGAGGTGCTGCTCCACCAGCGCCATCGCCGCCTGCGCCGTCTCTACCGTCATCGTCGTGTCAAAGACGATCCAGCCCGTATCGCCTGCGATCAGCGTGAGGTTCGCCATATCGAAGCCGCGCACCTGATAGATTCCGTCTGTGACCTCGAAGAGGCCTGCGACATGGTTGTTCTTCGCGTTCTCCCAAAGGCTCGGGTTCACCGTATCCGGCGCTTTCTCCATTTCGTCCAGGAACGCGTAAACATCCTGATCCCAAATGACATGGCCGTCCGCGTGCTTGATGATAAGAGAATCCGGCGCGGCAATCAGTCCCCGACGCGCGAACTCCGCCTCCTGTTTGTCGTTGAAATCGAGCCGCGCATACATCTCCGCGTTCTTCTTCGCCGTTGCCGCCGTGGCCGGATTGTGCTTATGATCTCCCATTTGCTCATCGTCCTTTCCGGAATTTTATTGTTTCTTCTGGCTATGCGCGCGATATTCGATATAAGCGCGCTTGCAGTCGTCATGGTATGTCTGACTGATGGGGACTTTTCCTCCTCCTTTCAAAACGAACTCGTATCTGCTCATCGACTGTATGCAGGCGAGGCGCACGGCAAAGCTTCGATGCGGGCGGACAAAATCACCCGGCGGCAAAAGCTCCAACAAGGCGCCAAGCCGCGTATACGTTTTGACGTCTTCCTTGCCGTGAATGATGCACGCCTTGTCGACGACTTCAATATACCGAATGGAATCGGCGGGAATCAGAACCGGGTGGTAGTCGCAAATCACTTCGATCATCGACTCCTCCGGCTTCGGCGCGGTTCTTCTAAGCCGCTCGAAAACCTTTTCAATCTCCGCGAGCGTGGCGGGCTTGATCAGATAATGAAGCGCCCGCACCTCGTAGCCCGAAAGCGCAAACTCCATGCTCATGCTGACGAAGACGAACTCCGCATCGGCGTCCAGCGCCCGGGCCTTGCGCGCAAGGTCGATGCCCAAACCAGTCCCAATATAGTTGTCGAAAAAGACCAACGTATATTTTTTCGGCGCAAAAGCCCGCAAAAACTCCTCGCCGGATGAAAACGCTTCGATTGCAAAGGTCAGCCCGTGGTCTGCGGCATACGCGCCGAGAACGCCTTTGAGTTGTGCCATGTCTTTTTCGTCGTCCTCTACGATCGCGATCCGCACGGGCCTCACCCTCTTCCTTTTATCTGTGATTTTAGGTATAATTTAATATAATTTTATCATAGATTTCCTATAAATAATACATTTTGTGCACATAAAGAAGGGAATAGTATGGCGCTTATCGTAGGCATGGCGACGGGAATCACGCTGATTCAGATCATCGGCGCGTATCTTCGCTATCTGCCGTTTGAGGCGCGTCTTCTGCCGGAGGAGCGCGCCCGCCTCTGGCGATATATCCTGCTCTGGACTCCGGTCACTTTTGCGATTTATGTCGCGTATTTCCGCCACGCGGGGCTCGACGTCGCCTCTTTCAAGCACGTCCAGTATTTCGGCTGGGTGCCGTTCTTCACGTTCTCTCTCGTCGTCATTCGCCACGGGGCCATGCGCCATGTCTTCGTGACAGGGATGCAGGCGCTTTGGTTTTTCCTGCTGCACACGATGAGCGGCGCGGTGCTTTTGACGCTGCTGCCGCCGTTCTACGGAACCGGCGTAAACCGGCTGCCAACCCAGACGTTCCTCTACATCTTCTTTTTCCTCGCACTGCTGCCGCTGGAGCGACGGATTTTCCGAAACCTGCTGCCTCCCCATCTGTTTTCCGGCAGCCGCCTGGCAGGCTGGTGCTTCGCAATCTTCCCGCTGGGACTTTGCGCCACGCCGGCGATTCTGCTGATCGACAGGCCGCTGATGTACACGCGGTCGGACATCATTTTGCGCTTCGTCCTGTTTTTCTGGGGCATTACCCTTTACCAATATTCGCTGTACGCCGGAGAGCGCGCGGCGAATATTCAAAACGAACGCCATACGAACGAGCTTCTGACGCAGCAGCTGGAAGCGCTTGAGGCGCACGCGGCGCTCCTGCAGTCCCGCGCGGAGGACGTACAGCGCGCGCGCCACGATCTCCGCCATTACAACCGTCTTCTGGCGACGCTGCTGGACGCGGGCGAGGTAGAAAAAGCGCGGGCGCTGATCGAGACGCAGGACCGGGACCTTATAGCCCAGCCCGTCGCCGCGTATTGCGAAAACCCCATCGTGAACGCGGCGCTGACCGTCTATATACAGCTTGCGAAAAAAGACGGCATTCGGATTTCCTGTGAAGTAAATCTGGATAACAACAATGCCATTGGCGAAAACAACGACCTTGCAATCTTGTTGTCCAACGTCATAGAGAACGCGGTCATCGCCAGCCGCAAGCAACAGCCGGGCGAACGGGAAATCCGCGTCTCGCTGGCTTACAACGAACCGGAATATGCACTGGTCGTGGAAAATCGCTGCGGCGCGCCGCTCCAATTTGACGGAGACGGCCTGCCGACAACGAAAGAGCGCGGTCACGGCACCGGCATGGTCTCCCTTCGGAACTTCAGCAAGAAATACGACGCAGAAGTGCTTTTTGAGCAGAAGGACGGCTGGGTGCGCCTCTTAATGTGCTGGCGCGGGGAGGGAAATCACCGTCCCAGCGACTCCGCAATACTGCCGCCCCCCGAGGGTGCGCCTCCGGAATAGCCGCCGGAGTTGCCGCCGCCCGCCAGTTGCTCGGCGATTCCGCCGGAATTTCCTCCGCCGTTCGTTTGCAAAAGACCGGGGTCGGCGCCGTAGCCCGTTTCGGCGAAACCGCCCTGGGCGCCCGCCGCGCCGGTCGTCGAATTGTCCACCGAAGTCGTGATCTGGCCGTTCCGAATCGTGTACGTGACCATATTCGACAGCGCGGAGTTGTTCAGCGGGTCGATGAACTCGAAGAAATAGCCGTATGTGCCGTCGCCCACTTCCTCGTCCTTGACGGTGGGATTCGCGCCGATGGTAAAGGTGTCGACCTCCACTTCCTTCGGTTCCTTGTCAGAGCCGGAAAGGGTCATGCCATAGTGAATCGTCGTGATACTGTCGCCCGCCTTCAGCTTGATCAGCTCACGGCTGGCCACGAGACTTGCGACGCCTTCCTTATCGTCTTTACGCGCGCCGAGGATACGGTACTTTTCAGTCTTGAAATCATAAACGACCTGCAAATTGCAGCGGACTCCGTTCAGCTTGATCGGGATCGAGTAAAGATTGAATCCGTCGCCGTCGTATGTTATTTCCACGTAAACCGGGTGTCCTTCGAGCATCGGCCATGTGCCGAAGAAATTGTCCTTGAAGCGGCCCGTATCCCAATCGGCGACGATATTCGAGTCGGAGCCGAGGACGAGCAGGATGTCCTGCTTCGCGTCCATATAGACGAGCTGGCAGTGGACGGCAGAAAGCATATCGACCGCCGAAGCCGGAAGCTGTACGAAAGCCGCTCCTTGATTGTCGACGTCGACCGGCGTGTCCTCCAGCGCCGCAACGTTGTAAATCGGGTGCGAGCCTGCGGCGGGCGCTGTCGCAGGAACGGGAATCTCCGCGCCCGTGCTGGGCGTCTCCGGCGTATAAACGGAAGAAGGCGCGCCGGACAAATATTCCTGCGCCGAGTCGGGCATTTGCCCGAAAATCAGGTAGTAGTAAAGGCACTTGATCGGCTTTGGCGAGACGTCGAGCTTCGCATAGGCGCGCCAGACGTCGGCGTCGCCGTCATAAGGGTGATAGCAGGAAAGGCCGAGGCCGTTGGGACGGTACGAGCCGTTCACATGGTACAGCACGCAATCATCCAGGGCAGAGAGCAGCGGTGCAGACGTCGCAGGCATTGCGCTTCGCGTGTTTCTCGCCAGATCGCCCATGTCCACCATATCGTAGTAGCCTTGCTCGCGGGTGTTGCCTCCGTAATTCTCCGAAGCTTCCGCGCCTCGGGAGAGCTGCGAGAAAAGCTGGCGAGGATTCTGCGAAGCGGCCTGAAGGGCCTCGACGCCGTATGCGCCATACGCGGAGAGGAGCGCGGGCGCTCTCGACACGTCGGACAGAGAAAGCGTCGCGATATCATCCACGTCGTATTCTTTGCAGCCCTGCATATAAGAGTCGCAAATTGCTTTGCCAAGCTTCGCGCCGCCCATCGACGGGTCTTTTGCCAGCGCGCCCACCCAGCCGGTGTAGTTCCAACCGCAGCCCGGCTCTATTTCCTGCGAGGCCACCATGTAGCGGGAAAATCCGTGGATGGAGCCGAGGGTGTCCACGGTCGCCATCAGGCAGGCGTCGAATCCGATCAGCTCAAAAGGCGGATCCTCCGGATTCGCGCCGTAAACGGAAGAAAACGCGCCGCGCATCTCATCGAGACTCATCATGGTCTGATAGCGTTCGTCAAGGCAAAGACCGCCGACGCTGCCGCCGCCGTGATCCCAAAAGACGAAAACTTTGTGGTCGGCGTCGAAATTGTCCTTGCCGAAACGCAGGAAGTCCGCAAGGCCATTGCCGGAACCCATATTCGCGTCAGGCACCGGGCCGAGACTGTGCAGACCGTCCGCGTCGTAAACGAAGCGCCCCGTGCCGCGCGCAGGCACGCCGGCAGTATGCCACTGATTCGCGCCGCCGGTCTGGATCACGACCTTGACGTTCGGCGGCAATTTAACTTTCTGCAATTCTTCCAAATCAATGGAAGCCGCGCCGTTTTCCGATTCAAGATCGGTGCCGCACAGATACCAATAAACGACCCAGGTATCGGAAGCATTGTAAACGCTGGAAAAGTCCGCACCCTGGCTCGTATGGGATGCGGCGTTATTCTCAGTGCCGCATCCCGTAAACAGGAAAAGCGCTGCAACGGCAAGAGACGCGAGTTTTTTTGCCAACTTTCGTTTCATGGAGAAACCTCCCTTTCATATTCTTTCACATTATACCACATAGTGGATATGTGTCGCTAAGCTCCCCCTTCGCGCTCGCTAAGCGAACACATTATACCTTTTTTACAGATTGTCAAAATTATGCCGTGAATGATAAATTTATGCCGCGAATGATACAAAATTATTATTCACGGCATAAATTTACTGTCTACGCCCGACCTCTTGATTTCCCATCAAACTAGTGATAAACTTTAGGCGAATTGGACGACGGGTACACGACGTCCACGACCGAAACAGTTTCCAAACTATTTAGGAGGCGTATTTATTAATGAAGAAAATCAATTCCCTGAAAGTATTTTTCCTCGCCGCGCTGTTTGTCATGGCTTATGCCAGCGTCGCTTTCGCGGGCGCGCAGGACTTCGTGCTTGTGAATAACACCGGCTATCCGATCTATGTGGTCAACGTCAGCCCGGCCAGCTCCGACAACTGGCAGAACGATATCCTCGGCAGCCAGATTCTCGGCAACGGCCAGTATTGCGAAGTTAATTTCCCGACGAACGGCGTTCAGTATTGGGATCTTCAGGCGGCCTTCGAGGACGGCAGCAGCCTTTCCTGGTTCAATATCGACCTTCTGAGCGTTGCTCAGGTCACGCTGAACGGCGACGGCACCGCTTCGTTCCAGTAAGAATCATACACGCTGATTTTCGTCCCCGTCGGTATGTACCTGCCGACGGGGACAACTATAATCTGGTTCCATCTTAATCTTAGGAGGCTTATCTACTCATGAAGAAAATCAACTCCCTGAAAGTATTTTTCCTCGCCGCGCTGTTCGTCATGGCTTTTGCCAGCGTCGCTTTCGCGGGCGCGCAGGATTTCATCCTGACAAACAACACCGGCTATCCGATCTATAAGGTCAATGTCAGCGCCGCCAGCACCAACAGCTGGGAAGAGGACATCATGGGCTCCGACATCCTTGCGAACGGCGAATCCGTCCGTGTGAATTTCGGCGCAGGCAACCAGCAGTACTGGGACATCCAGGCGATCTTCGAGGACGGCAGCAGCCTGGCTTGGTATAACATCGACCTTCTGAGCGTCGCGCAGGTTACGCTGAACAACGACGGCACCGCGACGCTGCAGTAAAAAGCAACTTATTTTCTTTCCTCTCTCATTATCCCCGTCGGTATGTACCTGCCGACGGGGATTTTTTATGCCTATTTCAGTTCCTTTTCAATTTTCTAGGATATACTACTTATGATTTTTCGGAAAAATGGAGGGAATATCGTGCGAAAATTCCTTTGCGCGGGGCTCGTTTCCCTGCTTTGTCTCAGCGGCGCGCCTGCGGCGCAGGCATCGGCTTTTCAGGTGGGCGATCAGGGCGGCGAAGTCGCCGAGATTCAGGAAGCTCTTTCCAAGCTTGGCTACGACGTGACGCCGGACGGCGATTTCGGGCCGGGTACGGCGGCGGCAGTTCGTTCTTTTGAGGCGGAGCGCGGTTTGGAGACGGACGGCGTCGTTGGGCCGATTGTTTATCAGGCTTTGATGGGCCGCGCGATTCCCGAGGTCAGCCGCGGCGGCAACGCGCTGGCGCGGCGCATTGCGGCAACGGCCATGCAATATCTCGGCGTTCCCTATGTTTACGGCGGTTCGACGCCGGACGGCTTCGACTGCTCGGGCTTTGTCCGTTACGTTTTCCAGCAGGCGGGCGTTTCGCTTCCCCGCGTGGCGGACGACCAATACATGCTCGGCACGCCGGTCGCCTTTGACAATCTTCGGACCGGCGATCTCGTCTTTTTCGTAGACGACAGCGGCGAACTTTCCCATGTGGGCATTTATTTGCAAGACGGGCAGTTCATCCACGCGTCGATCTACACGGGCATCGACTTCGACTCGCTTTACCGCGACTGGCGGCGCGAGCATTATCTCGGCGCACGGCGCATCGTATGACGTCCGACATACAAAACTCCCGAAGGGCTTCCCTTCGGGAGTTTTTTTGCACTCTGCCAACAAACCTTAAAATCCTATTGTAGCCCGCGAGCAGGAATGGTAAAATAATGGAATCCACATAATAATACTCTCTTTATAAGGAGTCATGATTTTCTATGAAATCCCTTCGGAATTTTATCATCGGCGTCTCGGCCTGTCTCGCCGTCCTGCTCGTGTTGAATATGACGTTCCTCGGCACGGCGATTGCGTTTTTCCGCGAAGGACGCATGGCGTACGGGCTGACGGTCGGCTCGCTGCCCGTCGGCGGCATGACGCGCGAGGAGGCGGAGCGCGAGATACGCCGCGCGGCGGAAACCGCGCTGGCGGGAGACGCGCTGGTACTGTCGCTGCCGTCAGAGGGGCGCACATTCTCGTTTCGCGCGCCGGAAATCGGACTGACTGCCGATCTCGACAAGACGCTGGACGACGCCCATCGTGTCGGACGCGACGGCTCGCTGCCCCAGCAAATCTTCGAGGTGCTCCGCTGCGCGATCCAGGGCCAGAATCTCGCGCCCCGCACGACGCTGGACGACGCGAAATTTTCAGCGGCGCTGGCAGGCGTCAAAAAAGCGATCGACCGCGAGCCGAAAAACTCGTATATCTCGTTTACCCCGACAGGCGTCGCGCACCATCCGGGAACGTCCGGGCGACGCCTCGACGACGTCGCGCTGGCGGAAAAGGTAACGCCGCAGCTTCTCGCGCTGCATTTGCCGTGCCGCGAGGCGCTGGAGCCGGAGGAAGTCCCTGCGGAAATCGAGCCGGAAGATATTCGCTCCATCGACGGAATGCTTTCGACCTGCACAACGTATTATCAGCCGTACACGGGGCGCGGCGACAATATCGAGATCGCCACGGCGGCGCTGAACGACTGCCTCGTTCGTCCCGGCGAGGAACTGTCCTTCAACACGCGGGTCGGCAGCCGCGTCGCCAGCAAGGGCTATTCGGACGCGCCGGTCATCGTGAACGGAAAAGTGGAGCAGGACATCGGCGGCGGCGTCTGCCAGGTCAGCTCGACGCTTTACAACGCTGTGCTTTTGGCAGGACTCACGCCGACGGCGCGCACCGCGCATTTTTACCCGTCTGCGTATATCGACGCAGGACTTGACGCGACGGTGGCGGACGGACAGATCGATTTCGCGTTCCGCAATACGCTGCCCCACGCGATTCTCCTGCGCACGGGCGCGGCCGAGGGCGCTCTGACGGTGTCTATCTACGGCTGCCGGAGCGACCTGCCGGGCGAATACGACATGGAACCGGTCATCATCGGGCCTCCGCCGACGGTGGACGTCTATCGCGTCCTTTATCAGGGCGACACGGTCGTTTCCCGGGAGTATCTTTATACGGACGAATACGACGTTCCGCCGCCGCCGGAGGACGAAAAAAAGCCCGCGACGGCGGAAAAACCGTCGGCAGGCCAAGAGACTGCGCCGACCGCGCCTGCGCCTGCGCAGCCGGAAAACCAGCAGCCGGAGCCGGTGAAGCCGACGAAACCGGAGAAGCCGCAGACGGAAAAGCCGGCGAATCCGGAGCCCGCGCCGACGAAGCCGCCTGCGAAGAAACAAGAAAAACGAGCATAGGAACTGAGAGGATATTATGAACGCAACGTTATTATCGCCTTTCATTGGAACGATCCATCCGATCGAGGAAGCGCCCGATCCCGTCTTCGCGATGAAGATGCTCGGCGACGGCTTTTTCGTGACGCCGTCCTCCGGCGAAGTCGTGTCTCCCGTCGACGGCGAGATCACCTATGTCGCGCCGACGAAACACGGAATCCGGATCGCCGCAGACGACGGCGCGAAAATCACGCTGCATATCGGCACGAATTCCGGCGAGCTCAACGGCGAAGGCTTTACCCTTTTCGTCGAGACGGGCGCGAAAGTGAAGACGGGCGACAAGCTGATGACGTTCTCGCCGGATCTTTTGCGCGCGAATCCGAAAACAACGGACGCCTGCCTCGTACTCGTCGAGGAGATACCGGAAGGAAAAAGCGTAAAATTAACCGCGACGGGCAAAGTCGAACTGCTTGCGCCAGTCGCGGTAATAGAATAGAATCTGATTGTTTTCGAAGGGGCGTTGCCCCTTCGAACATCCCCACCATCAGGGGCTCCGCCCCCGCCAGACACCCCCAAAGGGGCCTGCAGGCCCGATATGCCGCGGTTTTGTTGCATATTGCCCACTTAATCGCTCTCCAAGACCCGCGTTGAACATACTGGTTTCTTGGAACTCTAGCCCTTTTCGCGTATTAAGGATTATCTCGCGAACATTTATAATTGGACTAACCTTCGTCTTAGTATAGTTCCGGTCTTCTATCGTGGAACACGTCGATCGTTCGCTTGATCTCGTCGCGAATCGAGAAATCGAGATTGGCGGACAGGATCGCTTCGCCGTCGTCCGCTTCAGCAAGGCGCTCGCCCCACGGGTCGAGGATCGCCGAATGGCCGCCCAGCGGCATTCCGTTCGCGAATGCGCCGCTACCGTTGACGGCGACGAAAAACGTCTGATTCTCGACGGCCCTCGCCTGCGAAAGCGTGCGCCAATGCATGATTCGCGCGGTGGGCCATGCGGAGGGCAGGAATATCACCGCCGCATCTTCCAGAGCATAGCGGCGGAAAAGTTCCGGAAAGCGCAAATCGTAACAGACGGCGACGGCGCAGGTCACGCCGTCAAGCTGAAAGACGGCCGTATGATCGCCCTTGCGGAAGAATCGGTCTTCCTTCGCCGGAGAAAAAAGATGCGTCTTGTCGTAGTCGGCGACGAGCTCGCCGTCGCGGCGAAAGACATAGCAGCGGTTCGCCGCATTCTCCCCGTCGCGGACGGCTGCAGAGCCGCCGACGATATGAACGCCGCAGGTTTTCGCCAGCGACGAGAGCAGCGCTTTCGTCCGCTCGCCGCCCGCGTCCAGATAATCTTCCAGCGGACGCGGGAAAAAACCGACGTCCCAAAGCTCCGGCAATACGACGACGTCGGGCGCGTCTTTCATGGCGACATCCATCATCCGCCGAAGCGTTGCTTCGTTTCTGTCACGGTCGCCGATGA
>JAFZRW010000070.1 GCA_017619685.1 Schwartzia sp. (in: firmicutes) | reverse complement strand
CTGGAGCGGAAAAGAAATATAGCGAGAACGCCCCGCATTGCGGGGCTTTTTTATTGGGCGTAGCGGTGGGTGATTAGCCTTCCCCTTGAGGGGAAGGTGGCAGCCCGCAGGGCTGACGGATGAGGTTTAGCGACGTAACGGCGAATGTAAGCGAATCGCCGAAGAACCTCACCCACCGCCTGCGGCGGTCCCCCCTCCCCAAAGGGGAGGGCAAGGGTTCGCGGCGTAAGCGTGGCGTGATTCGTTGACCCAATAAAAAAGCCCCGCAATGCGGGGCGTTCTCGCTATATTTCTTTTCCGCTCCAGTACATCAGGAAGCGGACCCAGCCGTCCTTTTGCTCGAAGATGATTTCCGCGCCGTATTTTTTCCCGAAGCTTCGGACGGAAACCATGCCCGTGCCGTGGCCTTGCTCCGACGTCGTCGGCAGGCCGTCCTCGCTGAACGTGAGCGGCGCGTCGCAGCGGTTTTTCACAACAAGCGCGTACTGCATCGCGGCGTAGGCCAGCGAGACACGAACCTCTCTCTGCCCTTCCGGCTGCTTGCGGCTTGCGATGACCGCGTTTTCGATGACGTTCGCCAGGAGGATCGCGAGGTCGCTGTCCCCTTCCCTCGGGCATTCGGGACTGTCGATGTCCACGGCGCAGGACGCCGCGATCCCTTCTTTTTTCGCGGCCTGCATGAAGATCGTCAGCACCGCGTTTATGATGGGGCTTTGGCAGTAAGCGTCGATAGGCCGCGTCAAAAGGCCTTTGTCCTGCGCCTCGATCAGGTCGAGCGCTCTTTCCGTCTCGCCCGCGCGAATCAAGGTCGCCAACAGCCGGTTGTAATGCCTGAGATCGTGGCGCGCACGCCGGATATCCTCCGCGCGCGACTGCAGCAGCGCCGCATGAGACTCCAGCGCCTGAAGCTGCTGCGTCAAAAGCTCGTTCGTGTGCTGCTCGTTTCGTATCCGCGCCGCGCGGTCGCCGGCATACAGCGCGTACTGGTACAGGGTGAACCCCCAAAACAGAAGGAAGAACCGCGCAAACCTGTCCGTCCATGTGTACATGAGCGGTCTGTCAATCAAGGTGATGAGCGGCGCGGCGCAAATCCCAAAAGGCAGGAACGCGAAGCACCAGCCCGCCAGACGGTTCCCGGCAAAAAGGCGCGGCGGCAGCAGATTTCGGAAAATCCGCCGTTCCAGCGGCAATGTCGCAACAAAGAAGAAAATGTACAGCGCAGTCTGCACCGGCAAACGCATGGCGCTTTCGGCAATCTCCAACGGCAGCATCGTCAGGATCAGCGTACCGCTCACCGTTTGCAGCAGCAGGAACCAGATCGTCTGCATACCGCCCACGAAGATATGGCGCATGACTTCGTTCCTGATGACGACCAGCGACAACGCGAAAAACGGGATCCAGCCGAAAAAATGCACGCACTTGTAGCTGACGACGTCGAGCCCCGCGTACCAGAAATATGCAGAATAAATGATGACGGCGACAGGCGTCCACAGCAAAATATAGCGCCCAAGGCGCGCCCGTTCCTCCGCCGGGAGCTTCGCCTCAAAAGGCAGATAACGAAGGTAGGCGCCGATGGCATGAATAATCGCGAGCCCTATCGCCATGCCGACTATAAGGAGCATAACTATCCTTTCTCATCGTTCCCAAAAAACACGAAAAATAATTATAGAAAATACTATATAAAAACTATCGGATACTAATATTATACTATAGGAAACGACGATTAAGTCAAGTCGTGCCCCTGCCGAGGGATTTTTTCGTCAGGCAAGGAAAAGTGCTCGAAGTCGTAGCACCGCTACGTCAAGAGCACTTTGACGCAGCATGACGGAAAAAGAGCCGGCAGAGGTGCGGCGGGACTTATTCGGCGTTTCCTAAAAAAAGAAAGGAAGAGAATCTTGCGGATCGCTATCGTAGAAGACGACGAAAGAGACATGGAGCAGCTGCGGGACGTCGTGGACGCGTACGCCGGAAGTCGGGACATACCCGTCCGGATCGACACCTTCTCGTCGGGCCCGGATTTTTTGAAGGCTTTCGCGCCGAAAAAATACGCGCTGGTCTTTTTCGACAACTACATCGGCACCGGCCTCGGCATCGACTTCGCGCGCAGGGCGCGGGAGCAGGACGCGGAGGTGGAGTTCGCTTTCGTCAGCATGAGCCCCGAGTTCGCGGTGTCGGGCTTTGAGGTGCGCGCGCTTCATTACATCATCAAGCCCGCCACGCCCGAAACGATAGCGAAAGTATTTGAACGCCTCCGGATCCACGCGCAAAAGCCCGAAATCCCGATGATCGAAGTGATGAGCGACTATCGCCCCGTCCTGATTCCCGCCCGGTCCATCCGCTATATCAACGTCGAGGACAAGAACTGCATTATCCATGCCGATTCGGACGTCCGCGTCCACATGCAGCTGGAAAAACTGATGGAGCTTTTGCCGCCGAATGAATTCGTCCGCACGCACAGGAGTTACGCCGTGCGCCTCGACTGCATAAAAACCATGAACCCCAACGGATTCGAGCTGAAAGACGGCGTCAGCGTTCCCATCGGGCGGGCGTACCAAAGCTGCCGGAGCGCCTACATCGAATACTTCGCCGACCACGGATCATCGGAACCACATTGATACAAAAATATAAAACCGAGACGTCAAATCTGACGCCTCGGTTTTTAATTGTATGATTTTATTTGAATCTCACGTTTTTCAACCAGCGGTCCAGGAGCTCGCTCTTCTCCTCCGCTGTAAACGAAGGCGTCTTGTCAAACAGCACGACGTCCTTTCCGGCGAGCTGCTTATAAGCGAGCGTGCCGGGATTCGTCGGCACGAAGAACACGTTTTCCCGCTGGAGCGTCATTTGCGCACCGTCGGAAAGCAGCCAATCGAAAAACTCCTGAGCCAGCGGACGGTCGTCCCGCAAGAGACCCGCGCCCGTCAAAAGATACGAAGTTCCGTCCGTCGGATAGACGACGCGCAGCGGATAGCCGCCTGCGAGGTAGCGGAGCGTTTCGCTCTGCACGGCGACCGCCGCATCCACCTCTCCCATCCCGGCCATGCGTACCGGCGTCGAAAGGAATTTTACATACTGCACGACTTTCGGATGCATCGCGGAAAGCCAGCGAAAAACTTCCGGCTCGCCGTAAACCGAGAGCAGCGTGAAGTAAAGATTGGACGCCGCGTCGGCGGCGAGAAAATCCGTCATGCCGAGCCGCATATCCGGATACGAGGCGAGCTCCGCCCACGTCTCCGGTATGCGCGGCAGCGTGCGCAAATAGTCGCTGTTCATGCAGAATACGACCGGATCGTACCATACGCCCGTCCAGGCGCCTTCCTCATCTTTGAACGCGCCCGCGACGGAGTCCGTTTCCTCCGAAAAATACGGCACGAAAGCGCCGCGCGCCGCGCCGTCGCGCATCGCGCCGCTGTCGGCAAGCACGAGATCCGCCCCCGGCTTTTCCCCTTCGCGCGCGAGACGCGCGGAAAGCTCCTGCGCGGACATCGGAATGAAGCGGACGTCAACCTGCGCCGTCTTTTCGTATTCCGCCGCAAGAAGCGCCGCCTGCTCCGGCGGCAGCGTCGTGTACGCCGTCACCGTCCGGTCCGGATTCCCCGGCGTCCGATCTGCGTGACCCGAAAGCAGAGACGCTCCGAGCACCGTGCCGAGCACCAGGAGAAACGCGACGAGCAGGAGCGAAGTGTACCTTCTCATCAAGACTTCCTCCAAAAAATAAGAACCTCATTTGCCGCGAAAGCGGCCTCCATAAAGAGAGGTCAATCAGGATTTCACAAAATAAGGCGGGCCCTGTGGCCCGCCTTTTGCCATTTCTTACTCGCTGTGGCGAAGCCACGTCGGAATGTCGATATTGCCGAAATTTCCTCCCAGCGGAGACATCGGCTGCTGCTGCGCCGGCTGCTGCGGCGCGGCGGCTGCTTGGCCGCCTTGCTGCTGCGGGGCTTGCTGGCCTGCCGCTGCTTGCTGCTGCCCGGCCTGTTTCTGCGCCGACGGCACGCCGACCGTCTCTTCCGCCTCGAAGCCCGTCGCGATAACCGTCACGCGCACCGTGTCGCCAAGGGTATCGTCGAGCGCCGTACCAAAGATGATGTTCGCGTCGGGGTGAACCTGCTCCTGAATTTCCGCCGCCGCTTCGTTGACGTCGTAAATGCTGAGCTTGTCCGCCGAACCGGTGAAGTTCAAAAGTACGCCGTGCGCGCCGTCGATGGACATCTCGAGAAGCGGCGACTGTACCGCTTCCTGCGCCGCCTGCGTGGCCGCGTTGTCGCCGGAACTTTCGCCGATACCCATCAATGCGGTACCCGCGTCCTTCATGATGGACTGCACGTCGGCAAAATCCAGATTGATGAGTCCCGGCACGACCAAAAGGTCGGAAATGCCCTGCACGCCCTGATGGAGCACGTCGTCCGCAATACGGAACGCTTCCATCATCGGAGTGTTGCGGCTGACGATCTGCAAAAGCTGATTGTTCGGAATCGTAATGATCGTATCGACGGCGTCTTTCAGATTGCGAATGCCCATGTCGGCGTTCTGCATTCTTTTCTTGCCCTCGAATTTGAACGGCTTCGTCACGACACCCACGGTCAGCGCTCCCGCTTCCCGCGCGCAAGCCGCGACAATCGGAGCCGCGCCCGTGCCTGTGCCGCCGCCCATACCGGCGGTGATGAACACCATGTCGGCGTCGTTCACTGCCGCGATGATATCGTCGCGGCTCTCCTCAGCCGCGGCCGCGCCGATTTCCGGACGCGCGCCAGCGCCCAGACCGCGCGTCAATTTCTCGCCGATCTGGAGCCGTTTCGGCGCGAGCGACTTCATCAGCGCCTGCGCATCCGTATTGATGGCGATAAACTCCACGCCCTTGAGCCCGGACGAGATCATGCGGTCAATAGCGTTCGAGCCGCCGCCGCCGACGCCAATTACCTTAATTTTTGCAATATCGCTCATTGCCGCATCGTCTAGTTCAATCACAAATACCCCTCCAAGCCGGGCAAAACGCCCTATAACTAACCGCGCATATTACGCATGGAATTCTGTTTTTATTCATATCTCTCATATTTTACTATGAAAGCGCGTTTCATGCAAGCCTCCGATTTTATCCGCGTTTTCTCAGATAATACCTGCGTATGATGGCAAGATTCTGGAAGATACGAAGTCCGAACGCGAGCAAAGCGACATAATAGAGGTCTATGCCGAGACGGTCTCCGGCATAGACGAGAAAGGCCGCCAAAAGTCCGTTGACGAAAAAACCGGACATAAAGACCATGTTGTCAAAACGGTCGTCGAGCGCCGAGCGAAAACCGCCGAAAACGGCGTCCAAACCGGCCAGGAGCGCGACGGAAAAAAGTTTTGAGTAAGTCACGGGAATAATCAGCGGACAGAAACTCCCCAAAATGATGCCCACACACAAGCCGAGCAAAGCAAGAATCATAAAGTTCCCTCCTCCGCTTCTTTCGCGTAGCTGAACTGCGCGGCTCCCTTGTACGCGGGAACGACGATTTCCTGCGCCGCTTTGACCTCAAGCTGGATACCCCAGACCTGCAGCGTTTCCATGACGCCGCCGCGCATACGAAGCGCGCTTTCCAGCGTCGCGCTGTCGCCAATGGCGCGAATCTCATAAGGCGGCGCAGAACGCACGTTGTTGACGGAGAGCGTCGGCCCCGCGCAGCGGATTTCCGAGGTCGCGACAAGGCGCTGCCCGTTGACGGAAATCGCTTCCGCACCTGCCGCCCGAAGCTCGTTGATAACTTTCAAAAGATCGTCGTCGTGGATAATGTACAGGTTTTGGTTTTCGCCGGCTTTCGACTGAATCTTGCTGTCGTCGATGGTCACGACGACGCCGGGCCCGACCAAAGGCGTAAGCCCCGACCGCAGACGAAGTTCCCTGAGCCGCCGCTCGCCTTCCGCCGTACCGTCGGGCGTCGGCTGCGCGTTCTGCAGGCTCGCCACTTGCTCCTGAAGCGCGTCGCGCTCTTTTTCCGCCTCGATCAGGCGCGCCGAAAGTTCCTCTACACGCTGATACGGAAGCGACGATTTCTGGTCCATCGCGATGCGGAACTGCAGCGCCAGCATGAAGCCGAGCACCATGCAGACAAAGGCGATGGAAAGATGCCCCCGTTTATAGGTTATCATAATATTTACTGCGCCTCACTTTTGAGCAACCGCCGGAATATAAGGTGCGGATGTAGTCAAATCAATATAAGGAATCGGCGTTGTCGTCGTCCGAAGTTCCTCGAGGAAGCTTTTCGTGTACGTCGCTTTCTCCTCCAGCCGATTGAGCTCGCCGATGCGAATCTCCGCCGCGTTCGTCGTGCGTGCGACGACGTGGAAGGCCGGATCGGAAAGATTCATCTCAACGATCTGCCCGAGATCATTGTCGTCAAGCCGCGACAGATAGTCCAGCGAAAGCAGTATCTTCTCGTCCTCCACTTTGTCGCCGATATAGAGGTCGCTCACCTTCGCGCCCACGAGAAGCGGCGTCGTCTGCAAACGGCGCACGCGATACGCGTTCAATACCATGCCCTTTCGGTCGAGATCGAGGAAGCCGAACTC
This sequence comes from Schwartzia sp. (in: firmicutes), assembly GCA_017619685.1. Classification (GTDB taxonomy): domain Bacteria; phylum Bacillota; class Negativicutes; order Selenomonadales; family Selenomonadaceae; genus RUG12372. Next base: position 2,619 of record JAFZRW010000070.1, on the reverse strand, counting down.
GCAGCCGATGCAGGCGATGGGGCGGCGCTCCTCCACCTCGATCACGATGCCGTTCGGGAACGTCCGCTTCACGACGGCCTGCTCAATGCGAAGGTCCTTCCGGAGATTTTGCAGCGCCTTGTCCGTTTCGACCTGAAACATGTGCTGCCCCTTGTATATGCCCGCGATACGGTAAATATCCTCCGTTGGAATATAGGAATTGCCGGCGACGGAAATGTAGCTGAGCTTAAAGACGGGAAGGTAAACGACGGCGGCCACGGCCACGGCCACAATACCTAAGAAAACCAGCACCTGAAAAAGCCACTGCCATTTCCGCGACGGCGCGCGCACTGGCGTTTCCATCGGAAGATTTTGCAGTTGTTCTTCGTCCATCGCCGTCGCCCCCTTCTGGCCGGTCTTTTTCGCTCTTAACTCCTAACTCTTCATTCTTTGATTGTCATTTCCAAAAGCCGTTCGCAGAAATCCTCGAAAGATATGCCCGCCGCCCGGGCCGCGTCCGGCACCAGCGACGTCTCCGTCATGCCCGGCACGGTGTTGATGTCGATGACATACGGCACGCTCTCGGCCGAAAGCATCATATCGATGCGCGCGACGCCCTGACAGCCGAAAACGCGAAACGTCTGCTCCGCCGTCTCCCGCACCCGCGTCATGGCCTCCGCGCTGATACGCGCAGGAATGATATGATGGGACGCGCCGACGGTGTATTTGCTCTCATAATCGTAGCGTCCGGACTCCGTCGTGATCTCGATCACCGGCAGGGCGTCGCAGGTTTCCGGCGTGCCCCATACCGCCGCCGTCAGCTCCGGTCCTTCGATAAATTCTTCCACCAGCACTTCGTCGCCGTAGGAAAACGCCTCATCCAGCGCGTCGGGAAGTTCCGCCGCGTCCTTGACGATGACGACGCCGACGCTCGAGCCCTGCGCCGTCGGCTTGACCACCATCGGCACGGGCATCTCCCGAAGGATCCGCGCCCGCAGTCCCGCTTTATCGGAAAGACGATAGGCGCGCGCTTTCGGCGTCGAAATCCCCGCGCCGAGCATCACGTTTTTCGCCGCCGCCTTGTCCATCGACATCGCCGACGCCAAAACGCCGGAGCCCGTGAAGGGAATCCCCATCATATCCAGTACCGCCTGCATACGTCCGTCTTCTCCGTAAGCCCCGTGCATGGCGTTGAACACGATATCGGGAGCCAATCTTTGTATGTCGGCAAAAAAGTTTTGCGGCGAGAATTCCAGTCCTTCCGCGTTGTATCCTTTCGAGTGCAGCGCCGCGAGTATGGCGGCGGCGCTCCTGCGCGAGACTTCCGCCTCCGAGGACGGTCCGCCCATCACGACGACGATTTTCTTGTCTTTCATTCTTTATTTTCCCTCCGTGCCGACAAAAGCGCCAGCAATTCTTCTCCCGTGCGGTAAATATCTCCCGCGCCCATCGTGAGCACGAGATCGCCGTCCCGGACGATAGTTTCCAGATACGGCGCGACGTCGGCCCGGGCTTTGATATACGTCATTTTTTGTCCCGTCGCCGCCTTGACGGCGTCCACGATCGTTTCTCCGCTGACGCCCGCGATCGGCGCTTCGCCCGCCGAATAAATGTCCGTCAATATCAGTAAGTCCGCCTCCCTGAACGCGCCGCCAAATTCTTTTTGCAAAAGCTGCGTGCGCGAATACCGATGGGGCTGGAACGCGCAAACGAGACGTTTCGGACTTGTCTGCCGTGCCGCCCGGAGCGTCGCCGCGATTTCCGTCGGGTGATGCGCGTAATCGTCCACGATCCAAACGCCCGCCGCGCGGCCCTTTGTCTCGAAGCGGCGCTTCGCGCCGTGGAACCGCGCAAGCGCCTCCGCCGATTTTTGCGGCGAAACGCCGCAGAGAATGCCCGTCACCACGGAGCCCAACGCATTCAGCACGTTATGATGGCCGGGAATGTTCAGGCGCACGCGAACCATCGTCTCGCCGTCCTTTTCCACGTCGAATGCGACGCCCGTGCCTTCCGGCGCGATATTTACCGCCCGATAGTCGGCGTCCTCCGACACGCCGTAAAAGACGACGCGGCGCGGAAGATTTTTCGAGATTTCCCGCAAGTTTTCGTTGTCGGCGCAGAGCACGCAGGTCCCCGTTTTCTCGTCCGTATTTTCGAGGAACTGGCGAAACGCCTTCTTGATGTTTTCCATCGTACCGTAGTGGTCCATGTGATCGTTCTCGACGTTCGTGACCACTGCGATATGCGGCAGGAGCTTCAGGAACGAGCCGTCGCTCTCGTCCGCCTCGGACACCAGATATTCGCCGCGCCCGAGCCGCGCGTTGCCGTCGGCGAGATAATCGACCTGCCCGCCGATGATGATCGTCGGGTCCACGCCCCCATGCTCCAGAATCAGGCCAATCATGGACGTGGTCGTGGTCTTGCCGTGCGCGCCGGCAACGGCGATGCCTTTCGCCGCGTTCAAAAGCGCCGCGTTGACGTCCGAACGGTGCAGGCGACGAATCCCCTGGGCTTTTGCCGCCGCGAACTCCACGTTGTCCTCGGGGATCGCAGTAGATACGACGACCGCGTCCGCGCCCTTCACGTTCGCCGCATCGTGCCCCTCAAAAATTTTCGCGCCGCGCGCCGCAAGCTGCTTCG